>JAIRTZ010000071.1 GCA_031254685.1 Methanomassiliicoccaceae archaeon | reverse complement strand
ATACGAAATATATTTTCCGGCGGCGCGGAGGGATAAGATTTATTGCCGTTCGCCCATTCGGAACCATGGATACTTTGTCGTTCGTCGGCATGGCCGTCATCGCGGCCGCGGTCTTGCTCCTCGTGCTCGTCTTTCTCACCAGCACCGAGCGCGGCCTGCGCAACAGCATGAAAAAGAGGCCGCGCAGACCGCCGGCGAAGGCGCAGGGGGATGTCTGCGGCATATGCTTCGGAACGATAATGAACAACGACATGATAGCGAGATGCGAATGCTCCCAGATCTTCCACGAAGCGTGCGCGAAGCCGACGGGCGCATGCCCGTACTGCGAGCGGCCCTACGCTGAAATGAGCGTCGAATCCCCGGACTGCGTTGTCTGCCCGTCATGCGGGTCCGACGTCGTGGGCAACGTCTGCGCATGCGGCGCCGTTGTGAACCGGGACGGTTTCACATGCGGCTGCGGTACTAAACTCGATGTGAGCGACCCCGTCTGCAGGAAATGCGGCAAAAAGTACGAGGTGCGCTCGGGACGCAGGGTGTGAGGATGGCCGTCAAGGAAAAAAGGGGAAGGCGCAGATATATCGCATTCACAGTGGACGCGGGCCTTACCAAGGACTCCCTGGTCCGTTCGCTCAGGGCGCGCTCCGATGCGGCTCCGTACGTTGTCCAGTGCGCGGAGGGATGGGCGATCGTCAGATGCTCCCCCGCGGACATTGATATCACGATATCCGCGATGAGGGATTCGGACCCGTCATCCGCCTCCCTCAGGACGTCGGGCACATTGGCGGCGCTGCGTGACGCTTACCCCGAACTGAAAAGGCTGCGCCCCGTGAAAAAGAACTGATACGTGCGCGCAGCATGTTTAATGCGTGTGTGTAAAACATATATATAGTGCGTCAATGTAACGGGTCAATCACAGCAGGAGGAAAAGATAAATGCAACCAGGACAAATGGCATACGACAGAGGGATAACCGTATTCTCTCCCGACGGAAGGCTGTTCCAGGTAGAATATGCCCGCGAGGCAGTGAAAAAGGGTACGACGACCATAGGTCTCAAGTTCAAGAGCGGGGTCATTCTGATAGTTGACAAGAGGGTCCCCAGCAGGCTTGTCGAACCGCGGTCCATCGAGAAGATATACAGCATCGATTCGCACGTCGGATGCGCGACATCCGGTCTGGTGGCCGACGCGAGGATACTCGTCGACCAGGCCAGGAAGGACGCGCAGATCCACAAGATAACGTACGGCGAGAACATCGGCGTCGAGGCGCTTGTGAAGAGGATCTGCGATTTCAAGCAGAATTACACTCAATACGGCGGCGTCAGACCGTTCGGTACGGCCTTGCTTATGGCGGGCGTTGACGAAATGGGGGCGCATCTGTTCGAGACGGACCCGTCGGGCGCGCTCGTCGCGTACAGGGCGGGAAGCATCGGAGCGGGACGCCCGATCGTGATGGAGATGTTCGAGAAGGAGTTCAAGGACGGAATGGCGTACAACGACGCTTTGCTTCTGGGCGTGAAGGCCCTGAAGGCGGCGATCGATGAGGACCTGACGGCGCAGACCATAGAGATAGGCGTCGTCGATTCCGACCGCAAGTTCAGAAGGCTTGCCGAGAACGAGCTCGAGGCTCTCATCAAAAAGCTTTGAGGGAATGACCGATGGTTAGTCTCGATGATGCGGTTGTTGCAAGGCTTGAGTCTCACGGCGAGACGTTCGAGATCCTGCTGGACCCCAACATAGTGAAATACCTGAAGGAAGGAAGGGATTTCGATATCACCGCGCACCTTGCGGTGGAGTCTGTGTTCAAGAACGCGAGCAAGGGCACGCACCCGGCCGAGGACAAGATAAAAGAGGTCTTCGGCACCGAGGACATAAACGAGATCGCAAGGAAGATCGTATCGAAGGGCGAGATCCAGGTCACCGCGGAGCAGAGAAAGGAGATGCTGGAGGCGAAGCGCAACCGCATAGTCGCGTACATCGCGAGGAATGCGATAAACCCGCAGACGAAGACCCCGCACCCGCCGATGAGGATCGAGCTTGCGCTGACAGAGGCGAAATTCCACGTAGACCCGTTCAAACCGGTGGAGTCTCAGGTGGAAGAAGCGATGAAACTCCTGCGCCCGCTGCTCCCGATCAAGTTTGAAAAGAGCAAAGTGGCGATAAAATTGAGAGCGGACGATTACGGCCGCTGCTTCGACGACCTGGTGAACTACGGTACCGTCGAAAGGGAGGAATGGCAGGCGGACGGTTCGTGGATCGGCCTGATGGTGATACCCGCGGGCATCATAACGGAACTTACCGCCAGACTGAACGACAGGACGAGAGGGCACGCGAACGTGAAGCTCGTCGGATAATATTACATTCGAGAAGTGATAAAAATGGAGAAAAGAGAGGCCGGAGGCGCACGAGAGGTCGTTGTTCCCGGGGATCTGCTGGATGACGGCAGACTGAGACCGGGTAACGGGGCCTATGTGCTGGACGGCAAGATATACGCATCCAGACTGGGTGTGAAAAATGTGTTCTCGGGTTCCGTGGGTGTGATCCCCCTCAGGGGAAGGTACATGCCGGCGCCCGGGGACATGGTGCTGGGAATGATAGCGGACGTCGGTCCGTCGAACTGGCTGGTGGATATCAATTCGCCTTATCCCGCCCCGCTGCACGTGAGCGAGGTGCCGTGGAAGGTGGAGTTCGGCGACACATCGAGGTTCCTGAAGATAGGCGACATGATCATGGCGAAGATACTCATGGTGGACGAGAGCATGAAGGTTCAGGTCACAATGAACGATTCGGGCCTCAGAAAACTTGAGGGCGGCCAGATCGCGGAGATAGCGCATTCGAAAGTATCACGCGTGATCGGAAAGAGCGGTTCGATGATACAGATGATCAAGAACATGACCGACTGCAGGATATTCGTGGGACAGAACGGACGGATATGGGTCGACGGGGATATCGAAGAGGCGACGGTGGCGGTCGACGCGATAAAGATGATCGAGCGCGAGGCGCAGACGAGCAACCTTACCGAGAGGGTGAAAGACTTCATCGGATCGAGGATCATACCGGAGGAGGAATGATCATGAGCGGACAATCAGATTTAGAATTGGTTAACAAGAAAGGTATAAGGCTCGACGGCAGGAAGGCCGGAGAGCTTCGGAGCATAAAGATAGAAGCTGGCGTATTGAAGAACGCGGACGGTTCCGCGTATGTCGAAATGGGGAAGAACAAGGTGCGCGCGGCCGTTTACGGCCCGCGCGAGTGCCATCCGAGGCACCTTCAGGACCCCACGAAGGCGATAATTCAATGCAAGTACAACATGATGGCCTTCTCGGTCAGCGACCGTAAGAGGCCGGGACCGGACAGAAGGTCCGTCGAGATATCAAAGATAACCGCGGACGCGCTGGAATCGGTCGTATTGACCGAGTTGTTCCCGAGGGCGTCCATCGACGTTTACATCGAGATACTGCAGGCGAACGCGGGAACGCGCTGCGCGGGGCTCACGGCGGCGTCCGTGGCGCTCGCGGACGCCGGTATACCGATGCGCGACATAATACCGGCGGTCGCCGTCGGGAAGGCTGACGGAAAAGTCCTGCTTGACCTCAACAAAGAGGAGGACAACTTCGGGCAGGCTGACGTTCCGATGGCATTGATACCGAAGACCAACGAGATCGTGCTGCTGCAGATGGACGGCAACATGACGAGAGAGGAATTTGACACGGCGATCAAGATGGGCGTCGACGCATGCCACGAGATATACGCGGTGCAGAAGGACGCGCTCAGAAGGCGTTACGCGGTCGCATTGAAGGAGGGTGTCTCCGATGAGTAGAGCTGTGATCTCTGAGATAAGGAAGAACCACATCCTGGAGCTGCTGAGGTCCGGGAAGAGAACGGACGGCCGCGCGCCGGAGGATGTCAGACAGGTCTCCGTCGAGACCGGCGTCATCGAGAGCGCGGACGGCTCCGCGATCGCGAAGTACGGCGACACCGAAGTTATCGTGGGAGTGAAGATCATACCGGGGACGCCGTTCGCGGACACCCCGGGAAAGGGTGTGCTTACCACCGGCGCGGAACTCATACCGATGGCCCACCCGCTGTTCGAGTCCGGCCCTCCGGGAGAGGACGCGATCGAGCTTGCACGCGTGGTGGACCGCGGCATACGGGAATCGGGAATGGTGGATGTGGAGAAACTGTGCATAGAGGCCGGCAAGGAGGTATGGATGTGCTTCATCGATATCTACGCGCTGAACTATGACGGCAATCTGTTCGACGTGACGAACCTTGCGGCGGTCGCGGCATTGAGGACGGCGGTGATACCCGCGCAGCAGTACGGCAAAGGCGAGAACATCCCGCTGCCGACCACCTGCATACCCATTGCGGTCACCGCGGCGAAGATAGGAAATACTTTAATACTTGACCCAAATTTCGACGAGGAGCAGATATCTTCCGCGCGCCTGACGGTAACGACGGACGATGACGGCAACTACAGGGCGATGCAGAAGGGAGGCGAGGGTCCGATAACCCTGGACGACCTGACGCAGTGCCTTGACATGTCGGCTGAGGTCGGGAGAAGGATCAGGAAGATCATCGGGTGATAAATATGAGCAAAAGAACGGTAAAGGCAGGAAGTTCCGGGAGATTCGGGGCAAGATACGGCGTCGTCATCCGCAACAGGGTGAAGAACATCGAGCGCATCCAGAAGATGCGCCACGAGTGCCCCGTATGCCACCACGCCTCTGTGAAACGCGAGAGTTCAGGCATTTGGCTGTGCAGGCACTGCAGCGCTAAGTTCGCCGCATCCGCTTACACACCGGCCGCGAAGAAGGCGATATCCCAGGTTTCGGAATGAGGTGAGCGAGTGTACAGATGCGGAAAATGCAACGAGCCGGTAAGGAACGTGAGCGCCCTCGGACTGCAATGCGAGAAGTGCGGATCGAAGATCTTCTACAAAGAGAGGCCTAACGTGAAGAAGGTCCTGAGGTCGGACTGATCGTATGTACGGAGCGGTGCTCATGACCGACGGGGATCCCGACATGGTCATGTCAACGCTCTCGCCGGAGGTAGGCCGCGAGCTCCCGCGCACGGAAACAGATATCTTCCGTGACGGTGATACCGTAACGATCAAGGTGCTCGCAAAGGATGTCTCCGCGATGAGGGCGGCACTGAACTCGTACCTCGGATGGATTCGGATAACAGAAGATATAGGAAAGATGAGTGATAAAAATGAATAACATCAGCCCCCAGTTACAAAACCAGATCGCGCAGTTCCAGCAGGTGCAGCAGCAGCTGCAGGCGGTATCGACGCAGAAGATGCAGATGGAGATGCAGAAGAGAGAAATGGAGAGGACCAAAGAGGAACTCTCCAAATCGAACGGCGACGTCTACAAGAACGTCGGCTCGCTGCTCATAAAGGCGGAGAACAAGGAATCCGTATCCAGCGAGATCGAGGAATCGTTGGAAACCCTCGAAGTACGCATCAAAGCGCTGGACCGCCAGGAAAAGGGTCTTCGGGAGAAATTCCAGACGCTGCAGGAAACAATAAACAAGGCGATGGGCTCACAGCAGTGAGCCCATCCCCCCGTTACTTTCCCGATTCGGGTGACAACGTTTTTTTATCATACATTCATTGCTGTCCGTGATATGATGACGGACGCGCTTGTCGTTAAGAACCTGAGCAAAATGTACGGTGACCACCGGGCGGTGGACGATGTCAGCTTTTCTGTCGCCGAAGGCGAGATATTCGGCCTCATCGGCCCGAACGGCGCAGGAAAAACGACAACGCTGCGGATGATATCCACACTGCTTACGATGACGTCCGGCGACATAACCGTATACGGAAAGGATATGCGCACCGAATCCGACGGCATAAGGAAGATGATCAGTTATCTTCCGGAGGATGCGGGCGCGTACAAGGACCTCACCGGCTACGCGTACCTGACGTTCATGGCCGGATTCTTCGCCAACGGCGCCGAGATGGAGGGGATCGTCGCCAGGGGCGTCGAGATAGCGAACCTCGGCACAAGGATAGATTCCAAGGTGTCGACGTACAGCAAGGGAATGATGCGCCGCCTGCTCATCGCAAGGGCGATAATGCCCGGGCCGAAGCTTGCGATACTTGATGAGATCACATCGGGGCTCGACGTGATCAACGCGTTCGACATACGGGATATTGTGAGATCGATAGCGAAGAGCGGCGTATCCGTGCTGTTGTCGTCGCACAATATGTTCGAGGTCGACCAGCTATGCGACCGTATCGGCATGATAGACGGCGGACGGATGATACTCACCGGGACGCCCGCGGAATTGAAAGAGAGATATAACGTGGGGACCATCGAAGAGGTATTCATAAAAGCGGCGGTGAAACGATGAACCATCTCTGGAACCTCATCAGAAAGGAATTGAAGGAGCTTCTGACCCCCGCGTCGGTCATCTCGATAGTCGTGGTCGCCGTCCTGTTCGCGTCGCTGGGCGGCATGATCGGCTCCGAGGTGGACAAAGCGACGGAACTTCCCGCCATAGGCGTCATCAACGGCGACAGCGGCGCTCTGGGAGATGAGGCCGTCGGATACATTGAGGACTATTACGGCGCAGGCTTCCCCGACCTCGTTACGAAGATGACGTCCTCATATGACGACAGGGATGCCATCATGAACGAGATGAACGACCTGGGGATCAATATCGTACTGGTCATCGACTCCGGATTCTCGGATGACGTGCTCGCGTTCGCCGGCGGCACCGGGACGCGCGGCGGGACCATAAACATATTCTGGAGCGAAGTGAGAACGGGCGTGTTCGGCGCGGTGTCCACCGCGATCGTGTATGATCTGATATCATACATCAACATCAGAACGGCGCAGAGCCTGATCTCCGGATACTATCCCGGGGATGCGGAGAATGTGCTGTCCCCGGTCGCCGCGGATAATTTCACGGTGTTCAACGGAAGGGTCTTCGAAGGCATCACGCCCGCGGACATATCCGCGGCCCTGCAGTCGCAGTCGCTGCTGATGCCCCTTCTCATCATGATAGTCATAACGATGATCGGCGGCATGATAATATCGTCGATGGGCAACGAGAAAGAAAATAAAACATTGGAGACGCTGCTCACGCTTCCCGTAAAGAGGACAACGATAGTCAGCGGCAAATTGATCGGATCGGCGATCGCCGGCATGATCTTCGGCGTCGTGTATCTGGCGGGGATGTACTTCTACACCAGCAGCATGTCCGCCGGCGGCACGGTGTCGCTGGAGAACCTCGGACTTACGTTATCGCTCATAGACTGGACGATAGTCGCGGCGGTGATCTTCCTTGCGATACTGTCGGCGCTGGGAATATGCATGATACTGGGCGCGTTCGTGAAGAACTACAAAGCGGCGCAGACGCTCACGCTTCCGATAACCGTCTTTGCGATGATACCGATGTTCGTGACGATGTTCGCCGATTTCAGCACATTGCCTGCGGTGCTTCAGGTGATACTCTTTGCGATACCGTTCACGCACCCGATGATGATCATGAACAACCTGATGCTCGGGAACACGTTCATGGTATGGGCCGGTCTGGGATATCTCGTGATATTCGCGCTGCTGACGATATACATAACCGTGAGAATTTACAATTCGGACATACTCCTCACCGGGCTCGTGAAAAAGAAGAAGGACAAAAAGGGCATCCTGTCCCTGTTCACGAGGCGCAACTGATGCACACAGACAACAAAGGGCACAGCAGCGATGCGGACCGCATGTTCAGACAGATCGGCGGGTCGCTGAAAGGTAAGAACAAAGTGATCCTGGTGCACGGGAACGCCGACATGGACGCCGTCGGCTCCGCATACGCCGTCGCCGAGTGTTTCCCGCCCGCGAAGATATACGCGCCGGACGGCATCGACCGCGTGGCAAAGATGGTCATGGACAAGCTCGGCGCAGAGGTCGTGACCGAATGCGACATATCCGATCATGAGCTCGTCGTGATCGTCGACACGTCATCGCCGGAACAGTTCGGGCAGGGATTCCCGGAGATACCCGAGGGCAGCATCGTCATAGACCATCACCGGCCGACCGGCAAATGGGACCATTTGCGATTGGTCTGCGATGAGACCAAGGTCTCCTGCTGCGAGCTCATCTATGAGATATTACGCGCATCCGATATCGGGATAGGAAGGAACGTCGGCCTGGCGCTGCTTTCCGGTATGCTGACGGACAGCGGACA
>JAIRTZ010000040.1 GCA_031254685.1 Methanomassiliicoccaceae archaeon | reverse complement strand
CGGTACCGGTCCCGCCTGAGGAGATACCACAGGAACCTCCGAAAGAAGTATTGCGGGAGCGGGACATCCCTGAGATACTCAGAAGTTTGGAAAGACTGTCGGTCAACAACCGGCGTTCGAAGCCCGTCTACTCGGACTGCTGGATGATCGATACCGAGGATATCGACGTTATCGAGAGATACGAGATACCGTTCGGGAGCGTGACCATCGGAAACACCCAGGACGGGCAGGCTGAATATTTTCTCAGACCGTCGGAATACAAATTCGGAGATGATGTGAACTCTGTGATCAATACCGTGATCGATAACATCAGGGGGTCGTTCGCATCCCCTCTGTGCGTCACGGCGGGGAATATCGTATCGGTATCGAAGAACATGCTGCTCTCGTATGCCGATAAGTTATCGATGACCGCGCAGCAGGTCGAGGAGATGTCGTCTGTTGTGCACCGTTACACGATGGGGCTGGGGATATTCGAGATATTATTGGGGGACCCCAGATTGGAGGACATATACATTGACGCGCCGTGCGAGAAGAACCGCATACACGTGACGCTCAACGGTATCGCGGGATTCAACTCGCACATCCGGTGCAGGACGAATCTGATCGTCGACAAGAGGGAGATGCGCAATCTCATCTCAATACTGAAAAGGGACAGCGGACTGCCGTTCTGCGGTTCGTCGCCCATATTGGAGACCGATATGTCGGGATTCGAGGCCAGGGCGACGGTCGTAGGTCACCCGATGAGCCCGAAGGGCGACGCGATAGCGATACGGAAACATTCCAGGAGCCCGTGGACACTGACGAAACTGATCGGCAACGGAACGATAGACGCGACGGCAGCGGGATTGTTATCGTATCTCGTGGACTCGAGATGCACGTTCCTCATATGCGGCGCCAGAGGGTCGGGGAAGAGCTCTCTGATGTCTGCGTTACTATTCGAGTTCCCGCTGTCGCAGCGCATACTTACGATCGAGGACACGTCGGAACTTCCGACGGACAAGATGCGCGATATGGGATACAAGGTGCAGTCGATGCTTATCGACGAAAGAATGGGCGGGGATACGCAGAAGCGCGCCGAGGAGGCGTTGCGCGTATCCCTGAGGCTCGGCGAATCGGCGATCATACTCGGTGAGGTTAGGGGCGAGGAGGCGAAGACATTGTATCAGAGCATGCGCACAGGGCGCGCCGGAAGCTCCATCATGGGAACGATACACGGGGATTCGGCGCGTTCGGTATACGAGCGCGTGGTGCATGATATGCAGATATCGCCCGATGCATTCGCCGCCACCGACATCGTCGTGACGATGGGGACGAAGAAACCCAAGGGCAGTATGCGTCAATACCGCCGTCTGAATGAGATTGCGTTGACATCGGATAAGCACGGCGACTTCGTGCGTATGCCCGTGAACGCCGACACGTTCGACGACCGCGTATTCGAGACGCCGATGTTCCGGAGGATACTCGCGTCGTCATCGTACACGAGGGACGAGATAATCGACGATATCCGCGTGAGAGGAGAGATGCGGAAATTCATCGCGGAGATGGCGGCCGCGCATTCGGATGCGTTCTACGGTCCGGAATGGATATGCTTTGCGAACGAACACCTGTCAAAGGCGTTAGCGGACGGCACGTTCGATAAGGTCGAGACTGCAGAGAGCTTCAAGAAATGGTTCGGTAGATACAATGGAATTTCTCAGTAAGAATATCGGCATAAAGATCACAAGGAAGGAACTGCCCTTCGTTGCCCTTACGCTCTCCGCGGCGGCGTTCCTTGCATTGACGCTAATGTTCGGTCTTGTCACCGCGCTGAGCTTCGCTCCGGTGCTGTGCGCCGTGCCCGTTCTCGCGTTCATGCTCGTCAGGGGAAAAAAGAGCGGCGTGAGCACGGAGAAGATAATGAACGAGGCGCCCACGGCGATAGGTATGATGCGCCTGATGACCGATCGCGGGGCATCGCTTGATTCCGTTGTGCGAGCGGTCGCGAAGAACGGACCTCCTCACATTGCCAGGATGTTCTCCAGGGTCGTCTGGGACGTTGACACGAAGGCGTCGCCGGACATACGCGATTCGCTTAACGCGATGCTGTGCGACCTCCCGGACGCACTGACGCCGTTCAAGAGGGCGATGTACCTCATCGTGTCGGCATCCGATTCGAAGGATGCGCACGAGAGAACGAGAATAACGAAGGACGCCGACGATACGATGCTCGAAGGCCTGAAACAGATGGGCGAATCATACAGTTCGAAGCTGAACGCCCCGTGCATGGCGATATTCGGGCTCGGCGTGATGGTCCCGATGATACTTGTCTCCATACTTCCGATGCTCAGCGTCGGCGGACAGTTCTCGTCCGCGGCGCTGGACCCGCTGGTCATCGCGGCGCTGACGCTCATCGTCATACCCGCGGTCGTCGGCGCGGTGATAATGATGATCGCCTCGAAGAATCCGTTCTATGTGCGTTCCGAGGAAAAGTTCGATCCGAAGCTGATATTGCCCGCGGCGGTATGCGTTCCGATATTCGTTCTCGTCCATATCCTCACGAACGACCTTGCGGCGGCGATGGCGCTGTCCGCGATCGCCGCCGGGTTCTCGTTATTCGCGGTCCTGCACCCCAAAATGGGGGCAGAGCGCAAAAAGGTGAGGACGGAGTCGATAATGGGCGACGTGCTCTTCGATCTCGGCAACCGTTTGTTATCCGGCGAGAACTTTGAAAAGGCGCTGGTATCGTCGTTCAGGGAAAGGAAGGACTGCGGACATCTCGCGGCGTCGCTGGAAGGATGCATCTCCGTGTCCCGCGGCGACACCGAATGGGCGATATATTCCGCCATGTCCCCTTACTCGAAGAAGATGGCCGACATGTACGCCGATATCCACACGGCATCGCTTAAAGACCTTCGCGATGCCGGAAGATTGGCGGTGAGCATGGGGCATCAGCTGCAGGACCAGAACTCGACTGTTAACGGCATACGCAACAAACTGAGGAGCATGCTCGATATGATGACCGGTACGTCCGCCGTCTTCGCGCCGCTGATACTCGGGATAAGCGTATCGATGCTCGCCCCGCTGATGGACCTTGCCGGCGGTTCGGGGATGTCGTTCACAACGCCGATACTGATGATGTACCTGATCGAACTTGCCGCACTGATATCGCTGCTGACGACGCAGCTGAGATGCAAAGGGGGCCTTCTGACCACGCTGTACTCGTTCAGCATGATGATGCCGATCGCGCTGATCGTGTTCCTGGTATCGTCCGGGCTTTCGATATGAGCGTGCACAAAAGATGAATGATGGAGGCAAGCGACATGATCAACGACCTGGACATAATCTTGAGCGAGGGAGAAGGTTACAAGATCGAGTTCAAGAAAGCTCCCGATAAAGATCTCGCTACAGAGGTGTGTGCCTTCGCAAACAGTTCGGGAGGCAGGATCTTCATAGGTATTACCGATGATAGAGATGTTGTCGGGACAGATACAAGCAATCCCGCACGCTCAAAGATCCAGGATACGATTAACAATATCGAACCCCGTCCTGATACGACCATGGAGGTCCATGGTGACATCATTGTCATAACCGTACATGAGGGAAAGAAAAAACCGTATTCTTGTTCTAAGGGATTCTACCTGCGTTCCGGGCCAAACTCGCAGAAACTTGACCGCGAGGGCATCATTGAATTCTTACAGTCTGAAGACATCATTCGTTATGATTCGAAGGTCAGGAACGAATTCCGCCTCAGTGACAGGTTCGATGTGAAAGCTTACGGAAGATTCATTCAAAAAGCAGGGATCAGCGATATCCTTCCTTACGAACAGATCCTCATGAATCTGGATTGTGCGAAACGGAATCAAAGGGACGAACTTGTGTTCACCAATGCAGGGGCTTTATTCTTCCGTGACAACACCGAAGATAATTTTTTCGGATATGCAAAGATCGTGTGCGCCATATTCAAAGGAACGGACAAGGCCAAGACCATTGATGCCAAGGAATTCAACGGCAATATAATGGATAACATAGACGGTGCCATGAAATACCTTTGGCAGAACCTGAGGGTACGCCATGAGTTCGGAGGCATACAGCGCCGGGAAATAATGGAGATACCAGTGGACGCCTTACGGGAGGCCGTAATAAATGCCGTATGTCACAGGAACTATTTCGAGGCCGGCGCGAACGTCATGGTCGAGATATATGACGATCGCGTGGAGATATCGAATCCCGGAGGCCTTCCGAAGGGGCTCAGTGCGGATGAATTAGGAATAAAGAGCCTACAGCGCAATCCTATAATCGCAGATATGCTGCATCGCGCCGGATATATAGAAAGGATGGGGACGGGCATAAGAAAGATCCGTAATGTCATGACTGCGGCCGGACTCGATGCACCTGTGTTCACATCGACATACTTTTTCACTGCGGTATTCAAACGGCCGCCACTGTATGTCCCTAATGTCCCTAATCATGTCCCTAATGTCCCTAATCATGTCCCTAATGGCGCCCTACAAATCCCAATTGATACGACAGATGATGATCTCATACTGTTGGTATTCGATCACATTAAAAAGAACAGTTCAGCGTCCATTGATGAGATAGCTCATGCGATTGAAAGGAATGACAGAACCGTAAAACGAATAATTCGAGCCCTGAAGGATCGAGGTGCGATCCGAAGAGTGGGTTCTAAGCGGTCTGGTCACTGGGAGCTCTTGGAGACAGAAATGCCAGCTGATATGGCAGATACCTTAAATGATCTGACATCCGCCGAGCTTAAGGTGTATGACATAATAGTCGAAGGTCATCTCATGACCAGGGTAGAAATGGCTGAATACGCCGGTGTTTCTTTCGCGGCGGTCAAAAGGGCGATAATTAAACTCACGGAGAAAGGACTTATTAAAAGAGTTGGCAACGACAGAAACGGAAGGTGGTTCCCGAATACAAAATGAGTTGAGATCATATTGCATTAATGAGCCTGTAAATGAGCCTGTAAATGAGCCGGAAAAATCTATGGAGTTACTATTGTCAATTAAATATCCGCTCTGGATGTCTGCAATCCAATTTCTGACACCGATATGACACCGATATGACACCGATATGACACAAAAAGTCGGTTGGACTTACCTGCCTGAACTTCAGGGTGAGCGGGTAAGCTGAAATAATCGCATCATGGATCATATATCGAATTCCTGCGTAGAGAAATTGCCGTAATATCTTCCCGACGTCGCGGTGAACCTCAGTACGCAGTAATCGGGGTCGGTGACGCCTTCCTTGTAGTACATTGTGTCACCTTCTCTCCATATCCGTTCCTTCGTCTCCGGATCGGTGAGGACCTCCATGGTGCCTCTGAGCATAACGCCGCGAAAAAATCGCG
>JAIRTZ010000012.1 GCA_031254685.1 Methanomassiliicoccaceae archaeon | reverse complement strand
CGCAATCCCTCGGAGAACGCCTTCGTCGCGGCCTTCAATGCGTTCAGTTCGGAACCGTTGCCGGCGAGGCCCGCCTGGAATATCACGCGCTTCAGCAGACACGGGACGCACTCGGGCCTTATCTCCATGATGCCGTTCACCGCATTACTGATATTATAACGCATGTGCGCCCATTCCTGTGACGTATGCGGGAGAGACCAATGCTGTTTATATATAAGCAAAATAATCGGTCTGCTCATGGCAGACAAGATATGTTCATCGTGCGGCGTAAGGCTCCTGGGCCACGGCAACACATTCTTCAAGTGCCCCAAATGCGGAGGCAGCGAGGTCGGAAGGTGTGCGCAGTGCCGCGATCAGGGCGTCACGTACGAATGCGGGAAATGCGGATTCAAGGGACCGTGATCTCATGGGAAGGATAGTCGCCCAATACGACCTCATGCCCGAGAGCACGGACATCTCGCTCGAGTCGGTGGTCGATGCGCTCGGCGGCATCATACCGAAGGGCGTTACGATCATCGAGACGAAGATACAGCCGGTCGCGTTCGGCCTGAAGAAGGTGGTCGCCGGTTTCGTCATTGACGATTCGGACGACAGCATCGGCGGAAAGCTGGAGGACGCGCTGCGTTCCATACCCGGCGTGGAGAACGTCGAGTGCATATCCACCGCGCTTCTCTGATCGTTTATTTTTCACACTTATACGCACCGTTCCGGTGCGTTCTTATTCTCTTTTCGGTATCCGTACCGATCCCGATGTTCTGGCGACGGCAAGGATAATAACAACGGAACACGATGCGAAGGACCGCCGGTGATCGTATGCCCCAGAGTCCCCCCGTGAGCCAGGAAACTGTTTTTGCTGTCGCGAAGAAATATTATCAATGGTCATATCCGAGGATGGGACCGGACGCCGTCACGGACGAGTTCAGAAGGATCATCGATCGGGACCCGGCGTTCGACGGGAGAGCTGCGGACGGAAAGCGGGCGGCGCGGCTGTCCTTTGACACCGCCGTGCTCGGCACGTACGGCGCGGCGGACCTCGCCGCCGCCGTGGCGTGCGCGGTGTTCGACATGGCCCCGAAGGAGGTCTGGGCCGCGCAGAACCTGGGATGTGCGGTGGCTATGTTCTGCGACAACAGCAAGGATGCGGACATCCTTGCGAAAAGGTCCGAGATATATGCGGACGCCGAGACCGCATTGCTGTATGCCATTCAATTATCATTCGAGAACGGGAAGATCTCCAAAAAAGGGCTGGGCCCGCTCGCGGCGCTCGGCAACCTGTACCTGGACATGGGAAGGAACGAGGAGGCGCGCGATATGTTCGAGACGGCCATGCGGATAGACCCGGGCTATCGGCCGGCGCTGAACGGCATGACGGCATATTGCCGCGCCGCCGGCAAGCATCAGATGATCGCGGGGCTCAGCGCCATGGCCAAACGGAATCCCACCACGACGGAGAAGGCCACCGGCAAGATCGCAAAGAACGCCGAGGACGTGCTCGTCTCCCGCGACAGGGACCGCGGGACCGAAGAAGAGAACGAGAAGTACATGGACGAATTGGATCGCGTTGAAGCTGTCACCTACGCCGATATCTTCGGGGAGCTCGATCCTCAGAACGCGGAAAAGATGAGGGAGCGCACCAAGGCGCTCAACGATAAGATGAGGATCACGGTCCCCGACATCTCGATACTGACGCAATACACCGATGTGAACGAGGAGAATTACAAGCACATCGAGAGCGCGGTCGCCGCCGTGGGCACCGAGATCGAGCATCTGATAAAATATTCCAAGCGCTACGCTATGGGGTCAATAGGCACGCAGGCCGATTTCTTTGAGAAGATAGGGGTCACCGCCAAGGTCAGCGGCCTGTCCTTTCCGGATTTTTTACGCGATGCTGTCAGGGACCCGAACAAATATGAGAACAACGTCCGCGTTTCCCAGGACCTCGCCGGCGACATGATGAATAAGATATCGGCGCACATGAGCGGCGTGATGTCCAATCTCGGCAAGGCCATGGGAGGAATGGCAGGGGGCGGCTTCGACCTCGACGCGTCATTCAGTGTCTTCAAAGACGCCGCCGACCCGCTTGTTGCCGTGCTCGGCCTGAACCCGTTCGATTACGCGAACATGTGGGATGTGTTCATACAGCAGCAGAACGCCAGGATGCTCATTGAGAAGATCGGCGCGCTGTTCGGGTACATGACGATGGTCACCTCCAGGATGGTCAGCGAATCCGCGGAGATCTCGCAGCTCTTCAATAAGACGTATTTGGAGATCGAGACGAATTACGGCAGGGAGTCCTTTGAACTGTCGAAAGAGTACCAGCGCAACTATGATGCGGCGAAGGCGGCAAATGCCTCCGAGGAACGGCTCAGGGCGCTCTCCATCAGATTTCAGCTGGATTCGCACAAGCTCCATTTGACGTATTATCCGCAGTACCTGATACGCACCCGGCCATACTTCCGCCAGGCGGCCCAGGCCGCCGCCGTGGCGTACAAGAAATTGGAGAGATACGTACCCAGGATGTACCATGCCGCGATGAAGCACCTGGTGTACATCTCCGACGATAAGGTGCGGCAGCAGAAGGATGATGAGCTCGTCGGCACGATAGCCGGTGCGCTGAAGACCGCCATCGGCGTCGTGATAATGGCTTACAGCATGTGGAGGATCAAAGAGATACAGCTGTGCGGCTGTGACGAGGAGGAGCTGAAGAGCAAGGAGGCGGAGCTCACTGCGCTCGAGAAGAAGATCGGGAACGAGAAGATAGAGAAACAGAAGGCGGCGATGAACGCCTTCAAGAACGGCGAGATCGATCAGAACTCGTCATTCTATAAGGACTACATCAAAAAATACGAGTACGAATTGGATCTGTTCATATTCAAATACAGGACGAACGAGCATTTTACCGCGAAAGATCTGAACATCTGGTCGCCCTTCGGCTCATTCGACCATTCGGTGTTCAGGAATCACATATCCGGTCAGAAGAATGTCAGCTGCGACATATCCCTGAACCTGGACGCCGGAGCGGTGGCCGGCGAGGCGAAATTCGGTTACTCCTATACGGAGGATAAGAACGGAAGGATACACCCCGCCAACTTCGACGTGCGTGCGGGACTGAGCGCGTCGGGGGGCAAAGGTCCGCTGTCGGCGACCGTGGGTGTCGAGGCATCGTTGCAGAGAGGGACGCAGGTCTACGGAAAGGTGGAACTCACCGGCAACAGCTATATCGACTCTATGAAGGAGATGAGCTTCGGCGACGCAGGCAAATGGATGCGCACCGAGACGCCGACCAAGCAGCTCTGGGACGGGAAGTTCGTGATCTCCGAAAAGAACTGATCCGTTCCCGAAAAAAAGGACCGGCGGACGGAGGATGCCGTTCCTCCGTCCCTGCCGTTTATTGTTTATTTTCACTTCTTCAGCACGAAGAGGTACACCGCCGCGCCCGCGACCGCTATCACGGCGATCAGAGCGACAACGATCAGTATCGGGAATCCTCCGCCTTCCGATCCCGTGATCTTCACCGTTATCGGGTCTGACGTTATCTCTCCGGTGGTCCCGGCGGCGGCCGCATACCTGACCTTCAGTACGTACACGCCGTTGTCCGCATCGCTCTTGACGCTGAGCGTCATGGAGTTCGCGCCGGATATGAGCTTGTCGTCCTTGTACCACTGTGCGCT
>JAIRTZ010000142.1 GCA_031254685.1 Methanomassiliicoccaceae archaeon | reverse complement strand
CTCCGTGTCCATGAAGTAGTACGGCATGAACATCGCCGTACTGCGGTCTGCGATCATTCCGATGATCCCGCCGCCGGCCATCTTCATCTTCTTGAACCCTTCGTAACATTCGTCAACGAAGGAACCCCAATGCTCGTTCCTTACGACGACCTCTGCGGGGACCGAACCGGTGCCGACCTTCCGGCACCTGAACTCGTAGCACCGCTCATCCCACTCGTGCGCCGCTATCTCGTTATCCACCTTCTTGCCGCCGAACTTCTCGATGATCGCATCGAGGACCTTCTCTTCGAGCGCCACGAACTCGGGGTCGCCCTGTAACGTCACCAGGAATAAGTTCTTCACATCGGGCGCGTGCAGCCCCGCCTTCCTCTGGTGCTCAAAGTGCATGTAATCGGACCATGCGATGTGCAGAGGCTTCAGGCTCGGATGTTTCGTTATCTCGGTGATCGGTCCCGCCATGTCCTTCAGGTTGGCGAAATCGTACGCCAGCGGTTTTATGATCCCCATCGGGTGCAGTCTTAACGTTACGGTCGCGATAAGTCCGAGCGTGCCTTCCGCGCCGGCGAACAATTGGTTCAGGTTGTATCCGGACATGTTGTTCGCTATCTTGTCATAACCGGTGTTCATCACCATGCCGTCCGATGTCACAACTTCAAGATTGAGCACACTGTCCCTGGCCGCCCCGTATTTGTATCCTCCGGGACCGACGCCGCCCGTGGACACCCAGCCGCCGACGGTCGCCGACGGGAAGCTTGACGGGTGCGATCCCACGAGAAGGCCTTTCTTCGCGCACGCTTCCGACACTTTCTTCCAGGTGCATCCGGCGCCGACCTTCACGCACATGTTCTTCTCGTCGATCTCGAAGACCTGGTTCAGTTTGGATGAAAAATCAACGACTATGCCTGCGGCCGCGGGCTGGCAGCCGCCGAGGCCCCATGTCGATGCGCCTCTCGGCGTTATCGGGACGCCGGACTTGAGCGCGATCCTGACGATCTTCGCAACGTCCTCGACACTTGACGGCCTTACGACAACATCCGGGATGTTGTTGAATGCGATGCCCGCCTCCTTGGGAAGCGGCGCAAGGTCGTGGCTGTAGAGCATCCTTTCCATGTCGCTTGTGTTCACATTATCTTTTCCGATCGCTTCTTCCAATCTCTTGATCATTTCAGGAGTTACTTCGCGTGACAGGTTTTCCGATTTTGACATTTTATTGTGCCTCCACTCTAAAAGCGTGACGTTTTCAACGTTCCCGCAATCATGTTCACCATTATTAATGCTTTTGATACTGGCGCGTGCGCGAAGCTTTGTTAAGTCCCGCCTTCCGTCAGGAACGGCGTCGCGCCCGACATTTCCAGCAGTTCTTTTTTTGCTCTTCCGGTGACGCGGAAAAGATGCGTCGGGCACCTGCAGTCCGACGCGCCGAAACGCCGGAACGCCGGTATGCATCCGCTCCTTTCCGCCATGTCCGCAAGTTCGCATTCGTCCCGTTCGAAAGATACGAACGCTTCGGCGCTGTCCGCGAGCACCGTAAAAAAGTCAATATGCCAACGCATTCTTTTCTCTTTGGAGAGATGCCTTCCGATCCGTTGATCGAGGCCGTTCATCGCGCTGCCCGCGTAACAGTATTCGCCTTCTTCCGCGGTGAGCGTGCCGAGCGCCCCGACGTCCGCCGTCACCGTCCGCGAGAACGTGATGAACAGAAGGTACGACCCTTTACGCACCCTTTCCGGCGCTGTCGGCATCGTTTACCTCCGACCTGGTCATTATCTTGATGATGATGCTGCTGTCGTTGATCCTCGATTCCGATATTCTCGCGATATCGCCGAGCCTCCGCCCGTATACGGTCATATCGGATATCGCCTTCCCGTGCTCGTGCATCGGTATCTTTATCCTGAGGCCGTCCAGGTGCAGCACGATCGGGGCGGGCCTCAGGCTTTCCTTTATCGGTTCGTATTCCTCAAGCAGCTGTTTTAATTCCGCCGGGTGCACGAATAACGGGTCCTCCTCGAGCATTTTTTTCCTCGCCCTCAGCACTTCGTCCACCCTGTCGGATATCTCCTCGAGCTTCTTCCTCTCGTCCGGCGTCCTCATGCGTTCCGATTTTCTTCCGACGCCTGAGATTATCGCCTCGCAGTATTCGTCGAGGCCTTCCGGCATCGGGCCGGAGACCAGTATCACGGGGACGCGTATCTTCTCGAACAGATGTTTTTTGGCCTCCACGCACGTTTTGAAATTACCGAGGACGTATATCGCCGCGTCGTACTCGTTTATTATGTCCTCCTCCGTCACGGATATCTGGGATGTCGCCTTCCCGCGCCCTCTGGCCAATCCCATCACCACGGTTATGGAACCGTTCTGTCTCAGGACCTCCGCGACATCGCACACCGGGTGCGGCATATGGTGCCTTCCCAGCGTCGGTCCCACGACGGCTATCTCGGTGCCGGCCAGCGGTACCGAACGCACCGTTCCGCCGATGGACGTGCACATCCTTTCCATCTCCCCGCGGTCCTCGCCGGGTATCGACATCGTGACGGTGAACATCTGCGCGCTCCTCGTCTTCTGCAGCACGACACCGCCGACGTCCTCTATCATCTCCAATAATTCGTTGGAACGGTAGATACCGCCGTCGTACATCATCACCTCATACATCCGCGTCACCTTTCGTCTCGTTATGGAATCGTAAAGCCTTTTCCTTCAGTTCTTCCGTCATTATCTCTTCGGTGGCGGCTATCGTTATCAGACGTCCCTCGGATATGTTGTGCCTCGCCTTGATCCCTTCCGGCAGCACGCGCCATAACGATCCGATGATCTCCTGTTTGGCGTCCTCGCCCGATGCGATCTCCACCTTTGCGATGGCGTCCTCATCGCCGTTCTCTATCTTTATGTCGAACCTCGTCTGCTGGTCCACGCGGTCGCGCCCGTACATCTTCCACAGCGCCGAAAGGATATGGGGCGCGTAATTCTCGTCGGATATCGAAATGTGCACCTCGTTCCCTTCCGTCCTGATGCTCACCGCGTCCGCTATCGTCTTGCTTTCCGGCACATTCCGCATCAGCGCCGAAAAAATGAAGAGCGGCGTTCCCGGGTTCAGGAGCATCCTCACCTTTTCCAATGACGTCGCCTTCCCGGATTCGGACAATATGTCCTCGAACAGTTTTTTGTAAGCCTCGTTCCCGTAGGCGTCCGTTCCCGTGACCTCGACCAGCATCACATCCCCTCAAGGAATCCCGACGAAAGTATCGCGCCCCCGACAGCACCGATGTACTGCGAGTTCTGCGGGACGATCGGTTTAGATCCCAGTATCTCGCCCACCGCCGCAACAAGGCCGGATATCAGCGACGTCCCGCCCACCTGTATTATCGGATGGCGGACGTCTATCTCCTGCAGCTGCTGCTCGTACACCTGTTCCGCGACGGAATGGCACGCGGCGGCGGCGACGTCCTCGAACGTCTTGCCGTCGCCCAGCGTTGTGACGAGGTCCTGAATTCCGAATACGGAACAATAGGAGTTCATCTTCGCGTTCCTCCAGTTGCCCTTGTCCGCGAGCGCTCCGAGTTCCGTCACCTCGATTTTCAGACGCTTCGACACCATCTCTAAGAATCGTCCCGACGCGCCGGCGCATATGCCGCCCATCGTGAAGTTGTCCGGAACGCCGTCCCGCACCGTTATCGCTTTGTTGTCCATCCCTCCGATGTCCAGTATCGTCGCCTCCCCTCTTTGGCGGTCGGCCAGCCAGACGGCGCCCTTGGAGTTCGTCGTCAGCTCCTCCTGCACGAGCTTCGCGTTATAGTGCTTCCCCAGACGGTAGCGCCCGTACCCCGTGGTACCGATGGCCTCGATGTCCTTTAACTTCACGCCGGCCTGTCTGAGCGCGTTCTCCATTACGTGCTCCGCCGACGCAATGACGTCGCCGGACGGCGTCCAGTCCTTGCCCGCTATGCGGTTGTCTATCATTATCACCGCTTTCGTTGTGCTCGATCCCGAATCGATGCCGGCGGTTATCCCGCTCTGCCTCTCCCTTGCGAGAAGTTCCTTCCTTGTCACGATGGTGACGAGCGCCTCCATCCTGGTCATCAGCTGCTGCGCCTTCAGCCTCTCGGTGAACGAGTATGTAACGACGGGCAGTCTCGTATTGTCCTGAATGAAGCGCCTCAGCTCGTTCCTTACCAGCGCGCCCTCGGCGCATCTGAAGCACGTTGCTATGAACACGGCGTCCGCGTCGTATTTCTTATCCGCGAGCTGCACCGCGCGTGCGATCATCAGCCTCAGCTGCGGCGACTGCGGCTTGAACCCGAACCTTTCGACGGCGGCGTTTATCTCCGACGCCGATACGTCGGGATGAACGATGTTCGCGCCGACCGTCCTGGCGGCCTTTTCAATTTCGTACTGAACGCTGCTGTACTCCGTGCCGCATGATAACTGTGCGATCTTTATCATTTGAGTCCCCCCAGGAATTGTCTTATCATCACAACGAGGTCCCTTGCCTGGTCCTCGTCGTTCGGATAGTTCACGTCCAGCACCGGGATGCCTCTTTTCTTGATCATGTACCTTACCATCAGGTTCGTTCTGTGGCATCCCACGCATCCGAACGCGTACGGGCAGTCCTCCATTATTATCGCGGCCTCCGCGGATTCGATCATCGGCCCCCATACCGCCAGACGCCCCCTCACTCCCGAGGGGACCTCAATGCCCGCGTACTTCAGCCCTTTCATGACATCCTCCAGCGATATGTTCATCGGCGGCATGTCTATCTCCGTTCTCTCCATCTTTTCCTGAATGGCCGCCATTGTGCTCAGCGGCTCATGACCTTCCCGCTCCACAAGATCGAACAGTATCAGGCTGTTCGGCGGGTCTATGAACACTTTCATCACTTCACCTCGCATATCTTCTTGAATCTCTCGACCGATAATTTTTCCTCGGTCTTTCTTTCGTTCGCTTTTTCCCCTCTGTCCGCGCAGTCGAGACCGTGCTGTATCTTCCAGAGGTCGCCCCATTCCTGTTCCAGCTGCGCAAAACCGGGCCTCGTTCCGTGGTGCGCGCGGCATCTCCTCGGGTCGCCGGCGTGGTATGCCCTCACCTTCGTGAATATCCCGTTCGCGTCAAGCTTTCTTATCTCCGCTATCACTTCGCGGACGACATCGCGTTCTCCTTCGAGCACGGCGCCGTAACAGGATTCCTTCACCGTGACCTTCCTTCCCATCGAATGTATCGTCCTTGTCACCTGGTCCGGCGTTATGTCGGACGCCGGCGATATGACTATGATCCTCGTTTCGCGTTCTGCGCTCATTTTTCTTCCCTCACGTACACGATGTCCCCTTCCTTCAGCCCTTCCGAGAATTTTTTAAGATCCCCTTTGAACGTTCCCGCGATGTTCGTCCCGTACGGTTCCTCGCCGGTGGGGCCGTACTCTTTGCTCTCCTCGAGCCTCACGCCCATCAGGCCGCAGTTCGGTCTTGACTGATTCGTTATCCCTATGTCGCCTTTCCTGCACTTCTTGAACTCCGCCCCGGGGTACAGCGATTTTGCGCGTTCCTCGTCGCCCTCGAAGGTCACCATCGGCATCCCCTTGAATGCGAAATGGACCTTCATCGTTCCGATCGGCTTGTGGCTGAGTCCCGTTACCTTCTCAAAATAATGAACGCTGGCGGCCTCGTTCTTACGGTCGAGCGAAATATCGAATATCTTTTCCGCCGGCGCCCCGAACGTCTCCGCCTCTTTGGTCCTGGCGGCGTGCATCGTCCACTCCGGCTCCTGTTCCACTATCACGGCGTCATCGGACCTGTCGCCGGTGCGTATCTGCCTGATGCCCATCGATTCCAAGAACTTCTTTCCCTCGGACTGTGTCATACCGACGGACAGCAGACGCCGGCGGTCCGCGGCTATCGTGACCCGATCGCCCTGCCGGGAATGCGCCAGTATGCCCATTCCCTGTTCGACGGAACCGATGTCGTTATGCGACGGCAGCACCTGTCTCCGTTCCTTGTAGAAGAATATCCTTCCCGTACCGGTCCCGGATGACCGTACGGTCACGCGGCCCTCGTCCCTGACGCTCTTTTCCTCGTCGTTTATCTCCACGTCGGTGTTATCCGAGCATGCGGCGTAGCTTCCGGTGCTGTCCGAGATATCGATGTATCCTTTTCCCGCGGTCACCAGGAAATGCTCGCAGCTCATCGGGGACCTTTCGTTCAGTCTTACTTTCACGCAGGTCTCGATGACCATCCCCTCTTCCGCGGCTGTCCCGAGGTCCTTCGTAACGATAACGTTCTCCGAGCTCCGTTCCGAGACGACGTGGCGTACGCCCGTGATCTTATCGCCCTCGCGCAATGCGTCCAATATGTGGCGTCCCTTCGTTATGCGCCCGATCCTGCCCTTCCCGGCGCCGTACGACCATTTGTGGTCGTCCCTCGCGATCATCATGTACGTCGTATCGTTATCGAAACCGCCCAGCGAGAAGAAACAGTCGTAACGTCTGTACATCCTCGGCTCGCGGTTCACTTTGATGTCCGTTTTGAAGGAACCGAATGCCGTGATGTTCCTTGTGACCCATCTCGCCGCGATGCCCTCGATGCTTTGCACGGTGTTCTTCCATATCCTCGCGTCATCGCTGTCGTCGAGATGCATTATCATCGACCCTTTCGATGTCACGAGCTCCAGGTCGCTCGTCTCCTCGGTTATCTTATCGGCGGAGAGGCGTATCGATATCAGCGATCCGTTGACGTACGTTTCCCCTTCTGTCGCGTCCTTCAGCTTGGCGTTCTTCGGGACGTCCTTCACCGAACCGTTAACGGTCACTTTCATTTCGAGGACCTCCTGTCGGGGAGCATCGACTGCACCTTTGAAACGATCTCGTCGAGTTTCTCCTGCGAGCACGTCACACCGCGTATGACCCCGGTCGCTATCTCGCGTATCTCGCCTTTGACGTTCACGTCCTCGTCCTTCGGCATCACGACGCGCGTTTTCACGCCTATCGCGGCGAAATCCTCAAAATCGACGGGGCATTGCGAGACGATCATCGCAGGGATGTCGACGTTCCTGAGTATCAGCCTCGCTTTGAATATTATGTGCGACCGGACGTTGCCGAGGTGTATCAGCGCGATCTTGAACTGCTGCATCCGTTCCACCTCTATCGGATCGAGACCGAAATGCTGCCCGTGCATCCCTTCGGTCGCGTCCGCCGGGATGCCTCCGCCTGCGTTGACGACAAGGACGCTCGCATCGATGCCTTCCTCTCTCAGAGCGTACGTTATCTCGCATACCGGCTTCGTTATATGCCTTCTGCCCGGCCCCATGGCGACGACGACGACATCGCGCCCGCTCTCGGATATCGTCGCTCTCTGCGCCAGCGATCCGCCCGCGCCCATCCCCATGGACTCACGGCATTCCACGAAGCTCAGATGCCTGCCGATCCTTTGCTTCACTTGAGCTCGCACTCCGTCATTTCTTCTTTTGTAAGTTCTTTGA
The DNA here is from genome assembly GCA_031254685.1 of Methanomassiliicoccaceae archaeon. Classification (GTDB taxonomy): domain Archaea; phylum Thermoplasmatota; class Thermoplasmata; order Methanomassiliicoccales; family Methanomethylophilaceae; genus Methanomicula. The sequence continues at coordinate 7,803 of JAIRTZ010000142.1, read as the reverse complement.
CGATGTCCGCCGGTTTTCCGATCATTACGATCTTTCCGTTGCGCATCAGGGCCGCGCGGTCGCAGCAGTTGAGTATGAAATCCATATCGTGACTTACGATGACGAACGTCTCCCCGAACTCGTCCCTCGCCTTGAGGACGGACTTTGCGACGGTCACCTTCGTTATCGGGTCCATCGTTCCGGTGGGCTCGTCGAGTATGACGATCCTCGGCTCCTGTATCAGCACCTGCGCGAACGCGATCCTCTGGCATTCTCCGACGCTCAGGGTGTCCGGGTATGCGTACAGTATGTTCTCGACGGTGTTCGACGGGAACCCGACGCTGAGGAGCGTCTGTATCGCTTTCACTTTCGCGAGTTCCGCCGGCATCTTCATGCCGATGCACGTGGTCAGATTCTGAAGTATCGTATCGAACGGGTATAACGAATATTCCTGATGCAGGAACCCTATGTACGGTGTCGCCCTTCCCTTGCCCTCCGGCCCCTGCTCCGACATGTCCACGAGGTCATCGCCGAGCTTTATCTTCACGGAGCCGCCGGTGGACGGGGACATTCCGGCGATCATGCGCGACGTCGTCGTCTTCCCGGCGCCGCTTGTGCCGATGAGCGCGAATATCTCTCTTTCGTTTATCTCGAACGATATGCCGTCCACGGCCTTGACCACGCCGCGTATCACCGAGAAGAAATATTTTTTCGCATCTTTCACAATGATTATCGGCTCCCCTATCTCGGAGCCCCCGTGCTTCTCGAATTTGTACTCTTCCATGAACTTTGCGGTGACGGCCTCCGGCTTATCGTGCATCACCACGTTCCCGGCGTCCAGCCATATCGCGTCGTCGGCCATCTTGTCTATCGCCTCAGGCCAGTGCGACGCGAAGACCCTGCATATCCCGCGGTTCTCCACTATGCCGATCAGTGAGTTGTGCACGGTCTCGGCGGTCCTCGGGTCCAGCGTTCCGGTGGGTTCGTCGGCCAGGAAGAACAACGGGTCCTTGGCCAGCTGTCTTGCCAGCACCGTCCTTTGTTTCTCGCCTCCCGAAAGGTCCCTTGCGATGTGCGTCGTCCTGTGCGTCAAATTGACGAATTCCAGAAGTTCGACTATCCTCCTGGTCCGTTCCCGTTCGTCGAGCCCCTGAGGCAGCGCCTCGGCGATGTTCTCCATGACGGAACGGTCGCCGAACAATGCGAACGTCCTCTGCATCATTATCGCGATGCGCCCCTTGATCTCGTCCCTGAGCTGATCGTGCTCGGGGAGCGACCAATAGTCCACGTCCTTCGTTATCGTTTTGGAATTGCACTTAGAGCACGGGACGCCCTCGTACGGAAGGTCTATGGAACCGCACTTGGTGCAGTGGTTCACTCTGTAGATCACCTTTCCTTTGTCCGGTTTGTACTCTACGTTGCCTCTGAGCATGTTTATCAGAACGCTCTTGCCGGCCGCACTCTTGCCTATCAGCCCGAGTGATGAACCCGTTGTCAGCTTGGCGCTGACATCTTTCAGAACTGTGCGGCCGCTGAACCGTTTTGAGACGTTGTCGATTATCAGCAGGTCGACCGCTTCGCGTACCATGATGACGGCAACGGATTGAGATTATAAAATATATGCTGGATAACGCGCGTTAATTATGGGAGGTTTGCTTTTCTCCGTTATAACGCATAATTTAACTATGTGTATAATGTTGCCGAAATCATGATGAGACCTAACGTTATGGCATCCGGGGGGCCCACACCGAAATTCACTGATTACCATATCTGGAAGGCGCTTATGGTAATGAGCGAGACCCGGCCCATAGGCCGCAAGTCATTATCGGCCGCGCTGAATATCGGCGAAGGGAGCACAAGGACCATTTTGGACATGTTCTGCGACGAAGGTTACATAACGGTCACGAAGAGCGGCGCCGTACTCTCGGAAAAGGGAAAACGCGCCAAAGACATGGTAAAGGTGGACGTCAGTCCCGTCAACATATCCGATCTGACGATAGGCGCGGTGAACTGCGCGGTGAAGATACGCGGCGTGTCCAAGAAGATAACGTACGGGTGCGAGGAACGGGACGCGGCCATCAAGGCCGGCGCGACGGGAGCGACCACGCTGGTGTGCGTCGGTAACAAATTAATATTCCCGGGTTCCGAGTACCCTGTGTCCCCGCACGTCGAGAACGTTCTGAAGAAGGAGTTCAGGATAGGCAACGGCGACGTCATCATAATAGGGACGGCCGTCGACCCCGAGAAGGCCGAGAGAGGGGCCGTATCGGCGGCGATACGCCTGATCGGGGGGATACGGCTCTCCAAGTCCGCGCTGGACATCCCGTTCCAGAGGAACGCCAATAAAGAATTGATATCGCTGGCGTTCACCATCCACGACCTGGTGGGCAGACTGCCGGTCGCGGCCAGGAGCAAGGACAATCTGGGCATACGCATAGAGAACGGCGCCGTCATCGACAACACGTACACCGGCGATGTCCTGGAGGAGGCAATGGAACTGGGAACGACGATACGGCGTGTCGCCACGTCCGGTCCCTACAAAGGTATTAAAGTCATAGTCGCACCTCTGGAGGTGGACGGCGAGGTCGTTGCCGCGGTCGGCGTGGTCGACATAAGGGCAATGGCGGGCGTTGACAATCTGATAAGGAGATACGAGAGCGATGAGTGAGGTCAAGTTGACGATAGATGCGGGAGTTTGCAGATTTAAAACGAGGATCCATGCGATCGGTTCGGAGGACTACATGTCGGTGAACCTGGTCATCGAATCCGAATGCCCGAATGTGAAGAGGGTCGCGGAAACACTGAAAGTGGTGGACGCGATCGAGATAGTATCGCCCCCGCTGACGGGCAACGGCGTGTACAGAGCGTTCGACGCGGTCGCGGAGATACACACGGCGTGCCCGATACCGTGCGGTGTGCTGAAAGCGTGCGAGGCCGCCAGCGGGAACGCGCTGAAAAAGAACGTCACGTTCACGTTCGAGTGAACATGCACGCGGCATCCCGAGGGATGCCGTCAAAACGATTTTAATATCGCTTTGAATGTAGGTGTTACCATGGACAACGATCTGCCGCTGAATATCGTGAAAGGATTGACCGGGGTCATCCACGCATTCTATCTGAACGACGAGGTAATGGAGATCCTGAGGGATGAGGAATCCAGGGTCGTGAAGGGGACGATGGACATCGGCGTCATCAACGAGGGGTTCAACGCGGCGCTCACCCGCGAGAAGGTGATATGCATCGTCAAGGACAAACGTTTCAGACCGCCGCCGCTGCCGACCGTGATACTCAGAGGGGACGACGGGGCGGTCCTCGGCGAGGAGGTGTTCCCGTGGACGATGCACGAGTACGAGGGGCGTGAGGACCTGATATGGATGGGCGACGGTTTTGTCGTATTTCCGCATGTCGCGGTCCGCGGCGGTGAGAAGTTCGTGATGCCCCCGATCCCGTTCGTTGAGCTCCACGAGGGCAACGGATGCTACGACGTGATATCATGCAGCCCCGCGCCCACGTCGGACCTGAAGATAAAGAATTATTACGGATTGGTCGATGATCCGAAGCTGGCGACGATCCTCGTTGCGTACGACCTGAGTTAGTCGAGTATCATTATATTCTCTCTCAGGGACTCCATCGGTTCGTTCAGGTGGACCATGTCCATGCACGACAGGATCAGACCGGTGCGTACCTCGGCCGTGATCTTTGCGAAAAGACCTTTCTTCATCTTCATCGCCTCTATCGCCGTCTTGTCCAGACGGACGGCGATCGACCTTATCTTCCAGCCGTCCGTATCTATCATCGCCGTCGTCACCGTTCCCACGAGAAGGTTGTCCTTAGTGACGACCTTCGCGGATATCAGCGACGATAATGACGATATGTTGCTGTTGTCGGGGACCACGGAATCCCTCAGCCTGTCCAGCGGCTGGCCCAGGAGCATCACGTCATTCAGCGTGAACCGTTCCGGACGTATCAGCAGATTCGCCTTCCCGGACCCGGCGGCAAGTTTCTCCGAACGTTTCGTTTTTATCCTCAGACCTACGACGTTCCATTCGAACGGGTCGTAGCGCACATCATTTATCTCGCCGACGTCGTACGCGTCCGAAGATATCATTTCCTTGCCGATCAGTGACTCAAAGGGTATCGCCATGGATGCGTATGGAAAAGCGGACGTAAAAGAATTTCTAAAGGATTCTATACGGCTTGCGCCGTATAGAAATGAAATTAAATGGTTTATCCTCCGCCCGAAGGCATGAACATGTCGATGTTCACGTCCTCCGCTGTCTTTGCGAACTCCTCGACGGACCGCAATTTTTGTTCGCGGTCCCTCTCGCGTTCTTTGTAGGAGACCTCCCTGTACTCGCTTTTGTCCGCCGGCGTCAAGAACGAGACGTCATAGTAAAGGCCGGAGAAGTCGAGCAAAGCCCACTCCCTGCCGTCCTTTGACCTTACGTCCGTTATCTTTCCTACCGTCGACGTCGGCATGTACTTACAGATGTCGCCTACCTTCACGTGATCACACTTTGATGACAGCGGTTCTCTCACCCGCAGGCTTGAACTCTCTGAGTCCGCCTCTTCCGATCTCCTTCGTGACGTTCGCGAAGTCGAACACAAGGTTCGGGCAAGCGAATGCCACACGGACGAACGGGTTCAGGGTGAATGCGTCGCCCCTCGCCGCGTGCGCGGCTTTGGGTATGCCCGTGTAACCGGACAGGTGACCGACGTTCATTGCGTAGTTCGGGTAGTTCGGACCTCTGAGCTCCATCGGCAGACCTTCGTCGGATCTGTATGCAAGGGAGTTCGCGGAACCGCACTGGTCCTGCAGGTCGTATCCGTAGAATCCGAGTCTGCCCGCTCTCTCCTTGTGCTGCAGCATCGACAGGTACCAAAGGTTCACACCGCAGTCCGCGATACCGGTCGCCATTGCGCCTGCGATACCGGTCGTCGCCGCTGCGACGGTGGCTCTCTGGGAACCGCCGAAGTGTGCCTCCATGACCGCCGGGTACTTCTCGTACATCGACAACGCGTATGCGTTCACTTCGTCGCCGAATTTCAGGAGGTCGTCGAATTTCGCCGGGTCCGCCTTGCAGAAGCCGCCGTACTTGTCCTTGATCATGTCTATCGCATGATAAACGTAATCCTCAAGGATGTTGTCCGTGTATGCTGCAGATGCGTACTGCGTGAATCCTACACCGCCGGACATGTAACCGCCCAGGTATATCTGGTCGAACACGATCGCTCCGAGCGCAACGGACTCAAGTGCCGCGCGGCCGGGGTCGTCGGGTTTGACACGGTCGCTCTGTGCGATATCCGCCATGTATCCGAACGGGATTCCTCCGGGTTCGTTGGGTCCCCTTGCACGCCTTGCCGGCATCATTGTACCCATATCCATCGACTGGTGCTTTGCGGCGTATGCGAAGTCTGCGATAGCTGCCTCACCTGCCGCGAGCTTGTACGAGGAGATGAACGCCATCGAGATCTGCATCGCTGCGTGCCTCGATACCGTTGCACCGTCCATCAGCCTTCCGACCATTGTCGGAACGCGTACAGCCTGCGTCAGTGTGTTGCCGATCGCCTTCTTCAGCTGCTCTGCGTGGGATTTGCTGAACAGCTTGTTGATGTCGATGACGAATCTCTTGTCGATCTCGTCTATCAATTCATCGTTACCGCTGAAGACCTTTATGTACGAGTCGTACACCAATGCGGGGTTACACTCGGCCATGTGCTCCTGAACAACTGCTCCTCCGGGTATGGTGTGGTTGACGACCTCGAGGTACGCGTTGATCGTTTCCGGTGTGACCTCCTTTCCAAGCCTTCTCTCGATGGTCTGGTGCGGGGAGTCTAACCCAACGAGCACTGTCCTCCTGATGTCATCCCAAGCCTGCTGGATAGCGGGGTTGTTGATGCAGTGCAGGTCATCCGGCTCTACGAAGATGTCCGTGTGGGACAACTGGTAGGGCATCCATGACCTCTGTCCGAGCGGAACTCCTATGTCCTGGTTCATCATGGGTATTCCGCGCGCTTTCGCGATCTTCTTCGATGCCTCGACGAACTCTACTTTCCTCTTCGACTGTTTCCAGCCGCCGTAGCAGTAGAACTTCGTGTGCAGGTCGGTCGGGTCCTCTTTGAACTTTTTCTTGACCGCCTGCATGAACAATTTCTCTTTGTCTTTGGCCATGTGCTTAGACCCCCTTTACGTTGAAGGGCTGGTATCCCGCAAGTGTCCTCAGTTTGTGTATCCTGATGCCGTATGCGGTGACTTCCTTGTCGTCCCTCATGTCGACGCCGCCCGTGTATGCGGAGAAGATCGTCGTCCTCTTGAGCAGCTCGGATGTCGGCGCCGGTTTCCCGACCGATATCTTCCTGTCCAAGGGCAGTGCGACCTGGTCCTTCACGTAGACGACCTCTTTCTTCCTTCCGTCCCAGATGTATCTCTGCCACGCGTCGAACATCAGTCCGTTCTCGTCGAGACGGCAGGCGTGACCGTGAACGGTCGCACCCCTGATACCCGTGAGCGCCGGGTCGAAGGTTTCGCTGTCTATGAGGAACTTTGACAGTTTCTCAAGGTCTCTCTCCCTCATCTCGATGATCTGTCTTCCCGAGAGGGTACCGGTGTCGAGTCCTCTGAATCTGGACAGGTACATCCACGCCCTCTGGTACGGGGAGATCGGGGCGAAGTAGACGGAGTCGGTGAACTGGATGTATCTGACCCTGTCCCCTTTCTTCGCTCCCTCGATCGGCTCGACGAGCTCTCTTACGGGGCACTTCGGTTCCTTACCCTCCTCGAGAGGCGGGTGGATCGATTTGTAATCTTCTCCGGGGTTCCTGTGTCCCATGATCCTGACAACATCGTCCATTGCGATGTCGCGCAGTTTCTTTAAGTTCTGTTTCGGGTCCAAGTACCTGCGCCTGTTTACGGCGGGTATGGTTGTTCCCGGGTAGAATTGTCTTTTGTAAGCCATATCTAACACCTCAATGTGTCCGTTAAGGTAGGCCTGTATTTCGAGTACCTTCCGACCTCGAGCGAATAACCGGTCTTGATCAATTTGTCGCACACCTTGCGTATCTCCTCTACAGTAGCATCCACATCGGCGTCCCCGTTCAGCTCCACGTAGAAACCTCCGACCAATTTGGTCAGCTCTATCTCGTTGTCGCCGACTTTTATGACCTTGCGCTCCGGGTGGTTGACCGGGATCCCTGTGTTGGGCCCGCTCTTCACCGTAAGCGGCAGTGTCTCGCCGCATATGTTGATCTGTCTCACGTGCTTCAAAATGATCAATGCGTTCAGCACCTTCTCCGTGGATTCGGCGCTTAACAGGCGCTCGGTGAATACCTTCACCTCAGGGAGCGGTGTTCCGGCATATGTCGTCTTTGTCGTTTTGGCACCCGTCATAAGGATCATACCTTCTTCGCTATTTTCTTGGCCTCCGCGCCAACGACCTGCATAGGCGTGCTGAACTCCTTCAGGTCACCGAAAACTTCTTTGAACAAACCGGACGTTGCCTCGGCAGAGAAGGTCTGCGTTCCGCCGTCAAGACAGTTAGCTGCCGTGACCGCCGGGATCAGTACACCCTTCGCGTGCTTCGTAACGACGTGGTTACCATGGAACAGACCGGGTCCTCCGCCTCCGTAGATGGAGTGAGAGAAGAATGACATACCGACGCACACACCCATCGACCTTCCGTAATCTGCGGAGGGGAGACCGGTTTCGTGCTCCAATATATCGTTGTAGTACAAGACGGTGGAGGGAACACCCTGTGCCGCTCTTGCCGCACCCACGTTGACCATGACTGCTGCGACCATTCCCACTGAAGCGTATGCGTTCCAGAG
>JAIRTZ010000053.1 GCA_031254685.1 Methanomassiliicoccaceae archaeon | reverse complement strand
CTGACCGTTGGTTGTTGGGGCCGTTGCATTACATGCAACGTCCAGCCGCGTGCGATATGATGTCTCGGCTTAAGACGGCAACGGTTTCCAAATTAAAGCGATACGGGGCAGCGGCCTTTGGATGGTGTTCTTGAGGCGATGTGCCGTTGGGATATGTGAGATGCGCGCCGGTCCTTTGCCGCGGCCTCGGTTAAAAAGCTTATATACAGGTCAGTTGTATGCGGACGCTGCGCAACACATCGTTGCTGTACGGAGATGTGCCCCTGCGGGGTGAATCCGGAAAGGTGATCTAAATGGCAGACAACAAAGAAGAGGGCACCGCGACCGTAAAGGGAAAAAGTATGTACCGTTACATCGCGGACGCCTGGAAAGATCCTGACAAGAGTTATTTGAAAGAGCTCAACAAAGAGAGACGCTACCAGTGGAGAAGGGAGGAGAACTTCTGCCGTGTCGAAAGACCGACACGCCTTGACAGAGCGAGGAACCTCGGATACAAAGCGAAGCAGGGATACGTCATCGTCCGCGGAAGGGTACGAAAGGGCTCGTTCCACAAGAGGACCATCAAAGGCGGAAGGAGAGCGAAGAGGAAAGGTATCACCAAGATAACCGTAGGCAAGAGCCTCCAGAGATTGGCCGAGGAGAGGACGCAGAAGAGATACCCCAACCTGGAGGTTCTGAACTCATACTGGGTCGGCATGGACGGTCAGTACGAGTGGTACGAGGTCATTCTCGTGGACCCGCATCACCCGGTGATCATAGCGGACCCGAAGATCAACTGGATCTGCGACCCGACCCATAAGGGACGCGTCTACCGCGGCAAGACGTCCGCGGGTCAGAGAGGACGCGGCCTGCACAACAAGGGCAAGGGCGCGGAGAAGATCAGACCTTCGATCAGAGCGAACGACGGAAGGGGCAAGTAAGCCCCTTCTCTCAAAACCTTTTACGCAACATTTTTATATTATTTTTAATAAAAATTCCTATAAGTATATAAGTCGGCAAACCCAATTCGGTACGGGGATAAACTTGGGGAAGTTCATAATAAAGAAGACAAACACCGGCTTCGTCTTTCATTTGAAAGCGAGCAACATGCAGACCGTATGCACCTCTCAGGTCTACGCGTCGCTGTCGTCCTGCAAAGCGGGATGCGAGAGCATAAAGAAGAACTGCGAAGCGGCCGTCGAGGATCAGACGCTGCAGAAGTTCGAACCGATAAAGAACCCGAAATATGAGATATATTTGGACAAAGCAGGGGAATACCGATTCAGGCTGAAGGCGTCCAACGGCGAGAACATCCTTTCGTCGCAGGGATACACGACGAAGGCGGCATGCAAGAACGGCATTGCAAGCGTCGCCAAGAACGCACCGGGCGCGGACATCGAGAAAGAAGAGGACGAAAAGAAGTAACGGGCGCTGTTCCGTTCTTTGTTCTCCGTTCAGTGGTATTCAGCGGAGCGTCCCGAATTTTTCATATCTCCGAGCGTATGCGGCCGAGCATCTCCGAAACTTCGGCGTCGCTCATGCCTATCGTCGGGAAATATACGGGAACGTCATATTTCGAAACGTCAACGTCACTCAATCCGTCCATCGAAGTTCCGAGGACGTTCCCGAGAATTTCCTTTTGGTAATTGTGCCTCTCATCTTCGCCGACGATCTTCAGCGAAGGGTCGAACGCTCTCAGCAGATTTACGTCATGATCGCCGCGGATCATCGTCCTGCATCCTCTTTTCATCATGAGCCACGCGGACAGCAACCCCCGGTCGTCGTTCACCTCCGCGGTCACCTTGCCCTGGCTCCCCAGCGGAAGGCCTGCGTATGACCTTACGTAAGAGTCGAATATGAACGCCTTGTTGTTCCTGACCTCAATGTAGAATGTCACATCGGGGTTCGTCAGGTCCACCTTTAACCCGTCGTTCGCCGTGTATATCGCCGAACCGGCATCCCTGCCGAGCTCCATGCTCGTGTACGGATGTTCTCCTTCCCTTCTCGCCCTGACCGCGAAGCTCTGGCCCTTCTTTATCCTCGATCCCGAGTATTCCGCCGCGGTCGCGCATATCTCATTCATGGCGGAGCCGCACGTCTCCGCCACCGATAACGACGATATCCCGAAGACGCGTCTTATCGAGCGTGCCGCATCGCCTATATTATCGGCGGTGACGTACAGCCGCGATCCGTCGGATGTGACCAGCGCCTCTATCTTATCGGATATGAGCATGTTCACCATGTTGTCCTTCAGCTGGTTCTCGAATCTTTTCCTGACCGGCCTGCTCTTAAGGCCTATCTCCGAATAGCGAACAAGGATGACTGCCACGATAATCTGTAAAAAGAACACAGTAATTAACGCTGTCGTTCGGGAATGATTATTATGTCCGCAGTATGATATCCGGGCATGGACATCATCCTGATACTCGGGCTAATCGTTTTGTCGATGATAGCCGGGATGATAGGTTCCCTTTTCGGATTGGGCGGAGGCATCATTGTTGTCCCGGTGCTTACGATATTGTATGATCTGCCGGCGGCGGAGGCCGCCGCGGTCAGCCTCGTGGCGATCATCGCCATATCATCGACGAGCGCGACGGCCCTCATAAAGAACAGGACCGCGAACGTGCGCATCGGCCTTCGGCTGGAGGTTGCCGCGGCCACCGGCGCGGTCATAGGCGCGGTGATCGCGCTATACGTGGAATCGTGGGTGCTCGCACTGTGTTTCGCGATGGTGCTGATATACAGCGCCGTATACATGTTCCTCCGCCCGGAACGCGTGATCCGGAACGACGATGCGAAGACGGCGGACGATTTCGTATACCATGATACGAAGACCGGCGAGGATGTCCGATACAATGTGCAGAACATCGGGACCGGGATGATCGGATTCATGGCCGCCGGGATCACATCGGCGCTCAGCGGCGTCGGCGGCGGGACGATAAAGATACCGGTGATGAACGTGCACATGCACATTCCGATGAAAGTTGCGACGGCAACGAGCAGTTACGTCATCGGGATAACCGCGTTCAGCGGCGCCATCGTGTATCTGCTGAGCGGCGTCCTTGATGTCGAGACGGCGGCGTTCGTCGTACTGGGTGCGTTCGCAGGTTCCAGGATAGGATTGGTATTGCTGCAGAGGATCAACGCGCAGGGGCTGCGCCGCTATTTCTCGGTGCTGCTGATCTTCCTGGCGTCCGTGATGCTGCTTAGGGTGGGTGGTGTGCTGTGAATCTTGAGAAGAACACGTCGGCCGTCCTCAGATACGGTTCGACCATCGGCATCGCCATCGTCGCACTCGGAGTGCTTGTACACCTCATTGACGCTTCGTACAGCGAGATGATAATGACGACCGGGATCTCGGTCATTGTGCTCACCCCGTTCGGCGGCCTGATCATCACTTACGAAACGCTGTCGTCGAATTGGGAAAGGAGATACGCCGCCGCCGCGCTTGCCCTCATTGTGATAACGATCGCGGGAATGCTCATCGCGCTGTGGTTCCAGAGACACGGATGATAATTATTTTTACTCTAAACGCATATTACGTCCATGGACAGGGATTCCAGGTCGACGATGTTGACCATGGTCGTGGCCATGATAATATTCGTCCCGCTCGCGTATCTGTGCCTGCACCTGCTCGGCGACAGCATGTTCCTCTTTTCCGAGGACCCGCATGTGCTGTGGATATTATTCCTGCTCTCGTTCTTTGCCTGGATATTCATTCACACGTTCCTGCATGAGCTCGGCCATCTTATCTTCGGAAAACTGTCGGGGTACGAGTTCTTGGGGATCTCCGTGTCCGGCTGGTGGCTTCTGAGGGGTCCCGACTGTAAGCTCAGGATCGTGCACGCGCCCATGAAAGGTGCCGGCGGCGCGACCATAATGGTCCCACGGGACGGATACAAGGACGATACGCCGTACGCGATGTTCATCTTGGGCGGTGTGCTGATGAACTTACTTACGGCGACGGCGCTCTTCCTTCTGATCGTTCTGGACGTTTGGCCGTCGATGAACTTCTTCATCGGCATGGTCGCGATATTGGGCATCTGCATGGCCGCCGTAAGCTTGGTTCCGATGACATACGGGAGCCTCGCCAATGATGCGGCGCTGCTGCGCCTTTTCAGGAGGGACGAGGCGTCGAAGCATTGCATGTACTTCTCACAGAGAATGTATCTTGCCTATCTCAACGGGACGGACCTTGCGAATTATTCTGAGCCGCCTCCCGCCGACCTTCCCGCCGGGAACCTATTGGCGGAGGCCGTCCGTGTCAACCTCATCGAGATCGAGATCAGAAGAGGACGTTACGACATTGCCGAGCGGCAGACGCACGAACTCCTGAATGACATGCGGGAGGAAAGCATGGTGCGGAGGCAGGCGAAGATGCACCTTCTCCTCATCTATGCGATCAACGGCGCCGGCAAGGAGACCGTTGACGCCGTGTACGACCCGGATATGAAGAAATTCATGCATTCGTTCGCTGTGTTCGACCTTGAGGCCATATTGTTCCTCGTCGCTTATGAGAAAAGATTCGACGCCGGGGATGTGAATACGGACAAACTTGTGAAAAGATTCGACGCCCTTCTGAAAAAGACCAGGATCGATACGGCGTTCGAAAGAAGCGTGATGGACTCCCTTCTTTCCGAACGCCGAGAAGGCGGTTCAGAAAATTAATTAATCATAAGCACATCCCAATCGGTATGTCGAAACAGTTCGTGTTCCCGTTCGCCGCGATAGCGGGCCAGACGGAGATGAAGACCGCCCTGCTCCTCAACGTGATAGACCCGGGAATAGGCGGGGTCCTCATCAAGGGAGAGAAAGGGACCGCAAAATCAACGGCGGTGCGCGCGCTTGCCCAGGTACTCCCGGAGGTCGAATACGTAAAGGGGTGCGCATACCGCTGCGACCCCAGGCCCGGGAAAGGAAAATGTCAGAACTGCATCGAGACCGCCGCGTCGGGAATGAGGTTCGAACACGAGAAGGCGCCGATGCGCGTCGTTGAGTTACCGTTAAGCGCGACCGAGGACCGGATCGCCGGAACGCTTGACATCGAACATGTCCTGCAAACGGGAAAAAAGAAGTTCGAGCCCGGCGTGCTGGCGCAGGCGAACGGTAATTTACTGTATGTGGACGAAGTGAATCTTTTGGAGGACCACATCGTCGATCTTCTGCTGGACACCGCCGCGATGGGCGTGAATTACGTGGAACGCGAAGGAATATCGTTCGAACACCCCGCGAGGTTCATCCTCGTCGGTTCGATGAACCCCGAGGAAGGCGATATCAGACCGCAGCTACTCGACAGGTTCGGCCTTTGTGTCGAGATAAAGGGAGAGGGCGACCTGCCGACAAGGCAGGAGATCGTCGCGCGAAGGCTCGCGTTCGATGCGGACCCGGAAAGATTCACCGCGTCATATGCCAAAGAGACACAGACGATCAGGGACAGCGTGCTCAGGGCGCGTGAGATACTGGCCGGGGCGACCGTCGACAGGGAATTGATAGCGATGGCGACGCGTGTTGCGATATATTACAGAATGGAGGGCCATCGCGCCGACATCACGATGGTGAGGGCCGCGATGGCATACGCCGCCCTGAACGGAATGAAAAAGGCTGACGAAGCCGATATAACGGCTGTCGCGCCCATGGTGCTGTCCCACCGCATCAAAAGAAGACCATTCGAGGAAGCGACGTTCGACATCGGGGAATTAAAGTCATGTCTCCGAAACCTTTGAGACGCTGTTTACCGTTCTCCGCCGTCAGCGGGATGGAGGATGCGAAAAAAGCGCTCATGTGCGCCGCCGTTGACGATGATATCGTGGGCGTTCTGATAAAGGGCCCGACGGGCACCGCGAAGAGCGTCCTCGTGAGGGCGTTCGGCAACCTGCTTCCAGATCGCGAGATCATAAGCATCCCGCAGAACATCACCGACGAGCAATTATTCGGCGGACTCGATATAGAGGACGCGATAATCTCGGGAAAGAGTTCCGTGAAGGGAGGAACGTTGCAGAGAGCGGACCGCAATATTCTGTATCTCGATAACATCAACCTCTTCGACCGCAGGATATTGGGCTCAGTGATGGAGTCCGCGGAATCCGAAAAGGTACTCGTGGAAAGGGAAGGGGTATCATCGGAGTACGATCTGAGGACGACGGTCATCGCAACGATGGACCCGGCGGAGCAGCCGCTGCCTGACAGTATCGCCGATCGTTTTGAGATGTGCGTCCAATCGTATTCCGTCGATGACAAAGAGCGGCGCGACTCATTGATCCTGTCAAATCTTGAATTTGACGCGGACCCCGAAGGATTCATAAAAAGATATTCGGACGCGGAACGCGAAGTGCTGATGCAAATCGCGAACGCAAGAAAAATTCTCACGAATGTGAAAATAAATGACGCGGACATTGAGAAGATCGCTCAGGTGTGCATCGACCTCAACGTCAAAGGGCACCGCGCGGACATCTCGGTCGCAAGAGTTTCCAAGACGCTCGCCGCGCTTGACAACCGCATCGCGATCTCCGACGGCGACATAAAGGAGGCGTCGGTGCTTTGTCTGCTCCACAGAAGGAGGGGCCCTCCGAAAGAAAAGAAAATGGTCAAACAGGAAGAGAAGAAAGGAACCCCGAAGAAAAAGGATGACGCCGAAGGCATCGTGGCGATGCTTTCCGATGAAGCTTCGGCGGCTTCGGCGGACGGCATCGCCGAGAGATATTGTCCCGACGTCGTCTCCGATGAACCCGGGCATGCGTCGGGCGCGGGCACCGTCGGCGAGATAATATCGTCCGTCATCGGACGGCTGGAGGATATCGACCGCATTGAGGCGGTGCGGCTGCATCAGATAGCCGGCGCGGGAAGGAGAAAGGATGTCGTCGTGAACAAGCGCAGCGGAAGGTACCGCGGGTTCAGAATTCCTAAGGGAAGAACGAACGATCCGGCGTTCGACGCGACGGTACGGGCGGCCGCGCCGTATCAGAGGTCCCGTAACGACAAGGGACTGAGCATAAGCATAGAGCCGCAGGACATACGCGAAAAAATCCGAGTGAAACGCGATTCCTGTTCTTTCCTGTTCGCCGTGGACGTCAGCGGCTCCCTTGTCGAGACAGGAATGATGAACGACATAAAGAACGGCGTGAAGGCTATGCTCATGGAAAGCTACGTGCAGCGCGACCGCGTGGCGCTGATGACCTTCAGGACGGGTGACATCAAAGTGTCCGTTCCGTTCACGCGATCCGTCGAGGGGATCTGCGATACCCTCGACGACACTACGGCCGGCGACGGGACGCCGATCGGCGCGGCATTGCTGCTGATACGCGATTATCTGACGAACTACCTGAGAAAGAACCCGCTGGAAAAATGTTACGTGATAATGATGACCGACGGTGAGACGACGGACCCGGTGATACGCGGCGATCCCGTAAGGGAACTGAAGAAGATAACCAAGGTCATGCAGATCCCCAATACGGAATGGGTGATCGTCGATTCCAGCCAAACGGTCGGACGGATCAATTATGCGCAGGACCTCGCGGACATGCTTGAGGCGCGGTATATACGTTTAGAGGATCTCCGATTAGCATGATCCCGATCATTTGACCGTCACTTCTGGGCAGGAGTGCGAGGAATCCTCTCGCCAAATCTCTCGCGGAGCTGTTTCCTCACTTCTTTCAGGTACAGCCTGTTATACTTATGGATCAACTCCGGCGACGGGCATATGATACCGTCGTGCGACCCTTTGTTATCCTTGTATTGAGAGATCTCCATGATCAGGTAGTCCCTTTCATGGATCAATTCCTCGTATGACATGTCCATTATCTCTTTCAAGTGCCCATCGGGGCTGACCATTATCATTATGCGCCTCCCTGATCGGCCAATCAGATACGTTTCCGATTATATTGACTTGACGCAGATCCAATATGTCTCCGATGTGACGCTGTGCGGCGAATTGTCCGAACATTCACCGCAAAAATGCGGTAAATAATTTATATATTCACCGCATGACCTTTCTTATTATGCCCAAATACATCTATCAGTATGAAAATTGGACGGATTTTACATGGCAGAATGCCGCTGTGAGTGCGTCATTGGGCGAGGTCCGTTTTTTACAAGGCAATCTCTTGGGATTGATCCGTTCGCTCGGCTTTGCGTCGAAGGAAGAGAGGAATCTTGATTCGCTTACGCTGGACGTTCTGAAATCATCGGAGATAGAGGGCGAGAAACTTGATCGCGAACAGGTCCGTTCCTCCGTCGCGCGGCGTTTGGGACTGAACGTCGCCGGCCTCGTTCCGACGCCGCGCAACGTGGACGGCGTCGTTGAGATGATGCTCGACGCCACGCAGAATCATCGTGACCGATTGACCGAGGAGCGCCTGTTCGGATGGCACGCGGCGCTTTTCCCCACCGGATACAGCGGGATGAATAAAATCACCGTGGCGCAGTACCGCGCCGATGAGATGAAGGTCGTCTCAGGCGCGATCGGAAAGGAAAAAATTCATTATGAGGCCGTTCCGGCGAAGAATGTAAAGGATGAGATGAATAAGTTCCTTGCATGGTTCAATAACGATGACGTGATCATCGATCCGGTATTGAGGTCTGCGATCGCGCACCTATGGTTCATCACCATCCATCCGTTCGACGACGGCAACGGACGAATAGCGCGCGCCATCTCGGATATGATGCTCGCACGCAGCGAGAATTCCCGGGAACGTTTCTACAGCCTGTCGAAACACATACTTGCCGAGCGCAAGGAATACTATGATGTGCTCAAACAGACGCAGCACGGCGGCAGCGACATTACCGGTTGGCTGATCTGGTTCCTGAGCGTCCTCAGGAACGCACTGCAGGAGACGGAGTGCAGTGTGCAAAATGTCCTGCTGAAGGCGGCGTTCTGGGAAGATCGCAGGGATATCGTGATGAACAGCCGCCAGCGTCTGATGGTCAACAAGCTCTTTGACGAATTATCAGGAAAGCTAACGACCTCGAAATGGGCGAAGATAACGAAATGCTCGACCGATACCGCTTTGCGCGACATTACCGATCTGATCGAAAAAGGCATCCTGATCAAAGATGAGGCGGGAGGACGGAGCGCTAACTATAGATTGACGGATAGTAAAGGTAAGAAATAAGACGCAAATAAGACGCGGACATATGATAGACTTACCGTTCCTTTATTTAATTCCTATCGTATATTGTACACTTCATGGAGCCTAAGATAGCGGAAGTCGCCGAACGGATATGTTCGCTCAGGGAAATAGAAGGATTCACTCAGGAAGAGGTCGCGAAAGCGATGGGGATCTCTCTCGATGATTACATCGAGATAGAATTGGGACGGAAGGACCTGTCCCTGTCGCTGCTGTACAAATGCGCCAAGAAGTTGGGCGTCGATTCCGTTGAGCTCATGGGCGGAGACTCGCCGAAGCTCACAGGGTATGTCATAGACCGCAAAGGCGACATCGTTCCGACGAAGGAGCACGGCGGCGTCATGTATCGGTATTTGGCGTCGAACTTCAGGCATAAGACCGTGAAACCGTTGCTGGTCACGGCGCCATACATCGGCGACCAGACGGAACAGATACCGCTGTCCACGCATGAGGGCCAGGAGTTCGACTACGTGCTGAAGGGAAGGCTCGAGTTCAGGTACGGGAAGCACACCGAGATCCTGAACCCCGGGGATTCCGTGTTCTACGATTCCGGCAAGGAGCACGGGCTGAGCGCGCCCGACAAGGGCGGATGCAAATTCATAGCCATCGTTATCAAAAAGGAGCAGGTATAATGGCGCGTAACATAAACATGCGTTATGTGAAGGAGGAGTTCGACGAGGACGGCATACTCTCGAAAATGACCGTTCATTGCCCGGACAATTTCAACTTCGGATATGATATCATCGACGACATAGGAAAGAACGATCCCAAGAGGCGCGCCCTTGTGTGGTGCAACGAGAAGGGCGACTCAAAAACATTGACGTTCCGCGACATAATGAGATATTCGAACAAGGCCGCGAACTATCTGATGTCATTGGGCGTGACGAAGGGGGACATGGTCCTCGTCGCCCTCAAGGAGGATTATCAGTACTGGTACGTTACCGTTGCGCTGCACAAGATCGGCGCCGTTCTGATCCCGGTTACGTCGATGCTGACGGTGCAGGACGCCGAATATCGTGCGAAACTGTCGTCGGCGAAGGCTGTGCTGTGCACATCCTACGGAAAGGTGACGGAAGCGTTCGAGGGCATCGAGAAGACATGCCCGCGCGTGAAAGTAAAGGCAATGACCGGAGGGAAGAGAGAAGGATGGCTGGACCTCGACGCCGGTATCGAAGCGGCATCCGATAAAATGGATCGCGTGCCGACGAAGACGACGGACCCGTTCCTGATCTATTTCTCATCCGGGACCACCGGATATCCGAGGATGGTGCTGCATGACTACACGTACCCTCTCGGTCATATCATAACTGCGAAGCACTGGCAGAACGTCGATCCCGACGGCATTCATTATACGATCGCGGAAACGGGATGGGCAAAGACCGCTTGGGGAAGAATGTACGGGCAGTGGATCATGGAAACGTGCCTGTTCGCTTACGATTTCGTAAAGTTCACGCCGGCGGACATCCTCAAAAAGATAGGCGAGTATAACATCACGACGCTTTGCTGCCCGCCGACGATGTTCAGATTCTTCATTCAGGACGGGCTCGAGAAATACGATCTCTCGTCGCTGAAGCACACCACGATCGCGGGCGAGCCTCTGAATCCGGACGTGTTCAACAACTGGTACAAGGCGACGGGGCTGAAGCTTGCGGAAGGTTTCGGACAGACGGAGACCACACCGCTGATATGCAACACCACGAAGATGGAACCGAAGCCCGGATCGATGGGCAAACCGTGCCCCCTGTATGACGTGGACATCGTTGACGATAAGGGTAAATCATGCAAGCCCGGTGATTCCGGGGAGATAGTCGTCCGCGTCTCCGATAACCCTCCGGGGATATTCCGTGAGTATTATCTCGATAAAGAGAAAACAAAGGCGACGATATACGGCGGTTACCATCATACGGGCGACATAGCATGGAGGGACGAGGAAGGTTACTACTGGTATGTCGGCAGGAATGACGATATCATAAAATCGTCGGGATACCGCATCGGGCCGTTTGAGATTGAGTCTGTCATCGTTCTGCATCCGTCCGTCAGGGAATGCGCCGTCACCGGCGTACCGGACGAGATACGCGGGCAGATCGTCAAGGCGACGATAGTCCTCAGGGACGGGTACGTGGCGTCCGACGAACTGAAAGCGGAAATTCAGAACTTCGTAAAGAAGGAGACGGCGCCGTACAAGTACCCGAGGGCGATCGAATTTGTGAAGGAACTGCCGAAGACGATCAGCGGAAAGGTGAAACGCGTCGAGATCAGAAAAGGGAACGTCTGATCCGGTCACGAAGGATCGATGGAGATGGAAGAGAGACAGCTGTTGCGCGACCCGAACCTAAGGCCGACCGACGATATCATCGCGGACGCCCTCGGCGCCGCGAGCGGCGCCTATACGAAGTTCGCTGAGATGCTGAGAGAGCGCAGCATACATGCGGAATGGCGCTATTACAACGACGGGAAGGCGTGGCTCGGGAAGGCGTTGCACAAATGGACGACCTCCCGCGGAACGCCGAAGGAAATGACAGCGTTCTGGCTTTCTGTCTGGGACGGTTTCTTTAAGATCAGCCTATTCATTCCGAAGAAGTCCGCGGCTGACGCGTTGGCCCTTCCGCTCAGCGATCGGGTCAAGGACAGGATCGGCGCATCGAAGGAAACCGGAAAACTGTCATTCTTCACAGTGGTCTTCGACCTGCGCTCGGACGAGCTCCTCGGCGAGATATGCACCCTTATCGATTTCAGCATCAGAGCGAAGAAATGAGCTCGGACGCATGACCGTGGAA
>JAIRTZ010000029.1 GCA_031254685.1 Methanomassiliicoccaceae archaeon | reverse complement strand
CCCGTGATCATACACAGCGAATCCGGGTCGCCGGAGCTTATGCGCGAGCTGTCTGAGATGGCAAGGTCCGCGTCACTGGACCCGGGCAGGGTGATCAAGCACTTCTCCCCGCCGCTGGTGCGCGGCGACGAGACATACGGCGTCTTCCCGTCGATACCCGCGTCCAAGAGATCTGTGCGCACAGCATTGGAAAAAGGCGACCGCTTCATGCTCGAGACCGATTACATAGACGATCCCGAGAGGCCGGGCGTCGTTATGTCCGTGAACACGGTACCGAACAAGGTGCGTTCGCTGACGCTGTCGGGCGAGATGCCATCGGAGACGGCATGGAAGATCGGGCACGACAATCCGGCGAGGATGTACGGACGGTAAGCGAAAGCATTAATGCTGACCGCCCGTTCTCGGTAGATAAGGATGCACTCATGAAAATAGCCATGATGGTCGATTGCCACCACCCGGTAAGGGACGGGGTGGTCGCGGCGATCGACATTTTACGCGAAGGATTGAAGGAAAGGGGGCACGAAGTGCTCCTGATAGCGCCGGACCCCGGGAAGGACGAGAGGATAGACGGCGTCCACTACATCCCGGCGAAGACGTTCGGCACCTTCGACGGCTACTTTTTACCTATATTTCCGTCTGACAGCCTGTTCAAGCTGAAGGAGGAGGACATCGACGTGATCAATGTGCACGGCTTTGCGTTCATGGCCGTGCGGGGGATAATGAGCGGCAAGCTTCTCAACAAACCCGTTGCGATAACCTTCCACACGCCGGTATGGGATTTCATCGGCGAATATTCGCCGCTTGACCACGAGCTGTCGCTGAACGTCGGATGGTCGTACTTCCGCAAAATTTTCAAGAGGGCGGACGCCGTCGTCGCGCAGATGCCGTCGATAGCGAAAGAGCTGACCGACAACAACGTGAAGGCGGACATACGCGTGATACCGACGGGCGTCGACACGGCGACGATGCGCCCGGGACTCGACGGCACGGCGATACGGGAGCGTCACGGCATCACCGACAAAAAAGTGATGATACACGTCGGCCGCCTGTCGCCGGAGAAGCGCATCGACGTCCTGATGCGGGCGGTCGCGTGCCTTGACGCCGACACCGTCCTGATGATCGTCGGCAAGGGGGCGCTCGACGCCGAGCTGAAAGCCCTTGCCGCCGAACTCGGGGTGGCGGACCGCGTGATATTCACGGGATTCGTGAGCGACGCCGAGTTACCGTTGCATTATGCGGCGGCCGACGCCGCCGTCTCGACGTCGCCGCACGAGGCGCAGTGCCTCGCGATAATGGACGCGATGTCGTGCGGTCTCCCGGTTGCGTGCCCCGACGGGAAAGCGTTCATCGACTTCGTGAGGGACGGCGAGAACGGCTTCATGCACGATATGACGCCGGAGGGATGCGCCGCCGCGATACGGAAATGTCTGTCCGCCGACCGATCGGTGAAGGCCGACGCGAGGGCGACCGCGGAAAGATATTCGATATCCGCGTCGCTGGACGCATACGTATCGTTATTCGAGGAGCTTGCGGCGAGGGGCCGCAGGTGACGATAACGTTTTACATCCGCTTTTCTTACGGCACAGCATGAAGGCGAAGGTGCTCTGCGTATACGACGAAGGCGCTGTTGAGAAGACGTCGCTGATAGGCGCACGCGGGCTGTCGATACTTATTGACGTTGACGATGAGCGCACACTGTTCGACACGGGCATGCGCGGTAATTACCTTTTGCACAACATGGACTTCCTCGAGGCGGACCCGAACACGGTGGACCGCGTCGTGCTGTCGCATTTACACAGGGAGCACACGGGCGGATTGCCGTCGTTCCTCGAGAGAAGGAACGAAAAAGTAAGCGTTCTCATGCCTCCGGAAGGCGGCGGCACGGAAAAGCCGGGGATACTCGGGATGTTCAGACGGGAAGGGATGCCGAAGCTGCCGGCGGAGACGGCGTCAAAGATGAACGCGTCGGCGATAAACGAATGGACGAAACTTTCAGAGAAGCTGTACCTCACGGGGCCCCTCGGCGGAGACGGCGTCAACGAGGTATCGATCGTACTGATGACGAGGAACGGTCCCGTGCTGATATGCGGGTGCTGCCATAACGGCATCCTGAATACGATGAACTATGTCAAAGAGAGGACCGGGAAGGGCGTGACGGCGGTCGTCGGCGGGATCCACACGACAGGCATGAAGAGAAAGGAGGTCCACGCGATCGCGGAAACGCTGAAGGACAACGGGCCGCCGATGCTGTACCTCAACCACTGCACAGGCGTTGCGCAGAGAACGTATCTCAGAGAGAAACTCGGTCTGAGCGCGGTGAAGGAGTTCTACGCCGGCACCGAGATACGGTTCGACGTCTGAAACACATCATCACGGGGCCGCCGCTACCGACATCTACCTTTTTCCTGACGTCAGGAAAATGGTCGGCCGTCTCAAAACCGCTATTTCTGCAGGCGAGCATCGCGCGGTCGATCGCCTTTGAAAAATTTTCCCAGCGCAGGTATTCCAGAACGGATGCGAGTTCCCTTGCGAACCAGAACTCGCTGCCGTCCCCGTCCTTATGTTTTATCTCTTCGAACCCTTTGTATTCCTTCGCATCCAGGTCTGCCTTATGCTCCTATCCGGGCTGTTTGGTATATAATGATGTTCGCTGCAGTTATACTAACTGCGGGTCAATTCTAAATAACAGGATGTAATAGCATCGGACATAGGGACTTAACGGAGAGATAAAAGATGGGATACATTGTGAGGACCGCGGCGCTGTTCCTGGTGCTGATGCTTATATTCATGGGCATAGGCTACGTGCTGTGGTATTTCCTGTTCGACCCGGACGACACCAACAGCCTGCTGCTGATAATGGGTGCGTTCATAGCGCTCACGGCGATGATCAACCTGTTCTCGTACTTCTTCTCCAAGAAGATAGTGCTGAAGGCGCACAAGGTCAAGATCATCACCAGAGCGGACAACCCCCGTCTGTACGGTATCGTCGAGGGCATCGCGACATCCGCGCGCCTTCCGATGCCCCAGGTAGGGATAACGCACAACCCGACGCCGAACGCGTTCGCGACCGGAAGGAACCCCAAGAACGCGGCCGTTGTGGCGACGTCGGGATTATTGGAACTGCTTGACGACAAGGAACTGCGGGGCGTGATGGCTCACGAGATGGCCCACGTCAAGAACCGTGACATACTTGTGATGTCGGTCGCGGCGACCGTCGCCGGCGCCATATCGATAATGGCGCGCTTCGCACTGTTCAGCACGTTCAGGAGCAGGGACAACGGAGCGATCATAGTAATGCTCCTGGCGTACCTGACGATACCGCTGGCGGCGCTGCTGATACAGCTGGGAATATCGAGAGGAAGGGAATACAAGGCGGACGAGGCGGGCGCGAAGATCATCAACGACCCGTTGGCATTGGCGAGCGCCTTGGACAAACTGGAGAACGGCAACCGCCGCGAGCCGATGCTCAGGGAGAATCCGTCGAGCGCGCACATGTGGATCGCGAACCCGTTCGGCGGGAAGAAAGGGATGACGTCGATGTTCAGCACGCA
This sequence comes from Methanomassiliicoccaceae archaeon, assembly GCA_031254685.1. GTDB lineage: Archaea > Thermoplasmatota > Thermoplasmata > Methanomassiliicoccales > Methanomethylophilaceae > Methanomicula. The sequence goes on along the minus strand of JAIRTZ010000029.1, from coordinate 2,740 downwards.
CCCTCCGATGGAGGAACGTATACGGAGGCTGAACAAGATGGCGGGAAGGATACAGTAAAAGGAGGCATAAAAATGGAAATAGAACAAACGTTAGCGCTGATATTCATCATCGCCGGCGCGATATTCCTCATCATCGAGGCGTTCTCGCCGGGGGTGTTCATGCTCATACCGGGAACGGTCCTGGTGATACTCGGGATAATCGTGTACGTCTGGCCGGACGTGCTGTTCAGCATATGGTCGCCGATAATCGCGCTTGCGATAGCGATACCGCTGACGCTCGGGACGATAAGGCTGTACCAGTTCCTGGGAAGCCCGGAACCTCCTACGACAACGGTCACGGAATCGCTCGTGGGACGCGAGGGCACCGTCACCGTAAGAACGACGCCGGACAACATCGTCGGGAAAGTGAGAATAGATTCGGACACCTGGAGCGCAACATCCGAGGAGCCGATAGATGCGGGAACGGAGGTGGTCGTCGTGAGAAGTCAGGGCGTCCACGTGACCGTGAAACGCAGATGAGTTGCATATAGGAAGTGAAAAAATGGGAATAGAGGACATAGAGATGTGGATACTGATCCTTGTGTTCATCGCGTTATTCGGATCGATCATCGCGGTGGTCAGCGGGGTGAAGATAGTGCAGCCCTACGAACAGGGCATATACATGCGCCTCGGTAAGTACATCAGGGTCTTGAACCAGGGTCTGAACTTCGTCTGCCCGCTGATCAACACCGTCGTGAAATTGGACCTAAGAACGCAGGTGCTGGACGTTCCGAGGCAGGAGGTCATCACAAAGGACAACTCCCCGGTGAACGTCGACGCGATAATTTACATTAAGGTCACCGATCCGAAGAACGCATACTTCGAGGTGACCAACTACAGCATGGCAACGGTGTATCTCGCTCAGACGACGCTCAGGTCCGTCATCGGTGAGATGGAGCTTGACGGGATACTTTCGAACAGGGAGAGGATAAACCTCCAGCTCCGTGACATACTCGATCAGAACACCGACAAGTGGGGCGTCAGGGTTGAGAACGTCGAGATACGCGAGCTCGACCCGGCGAGGAAGGTCAAGGAAGCGATGGAGGAGCAGACGTCATCCGAAAGGAAGAGGCGTGCCGCGATCCTTCAGGCCGACGGTATGAAGCGCGCGGCGATCCTTGAGGCGGAGGGTAAAAAGAAGTCCAGGATCCTTGAGGCGGAAGGTCTCAGGCAGTCGATGATCCTTGAGGCGGAAGGTAAAAGACTCGCCGTCATTCTCGAGGGACAGGGCGACGCGCAGAGGCTGCGCATTATGTCCGTCGGCGCAGCGACGTTGGACTCCAAGGCGATGGCGGTGCTGTCCATGGAAACGTTAAAGAGCGTCGGAGAGGGCGAATCCACAAAGTTCTTCTTCCCGCTCGAGCTCACGAAACTTGTGGACGGCATATCCCAATACATGGGAGCGGCCGCAACGGTACCGGAGAGGGGCATATCCGAGATAAAGGACGTGAAGGCGAGCATAGGCGACCCGGACGACATACTCGGCCCGATACCGAAGGCCGCGGAACTCCGCGAACAGATGGCGCATCTCGACAAGATCATGGACGCCGAGATGAAGGAGACGCAGAACCTCGCCCAGAACCCGAGGGAGAACCCGAAGGCGTCGGACATCATCGAATAAACATATTCACGGCGGCGGACACCCGCCGCCGTTCAGTTTTCTTTCAAACGCGGAACAAAGCATGGTTTCCCGCGGAAACCAACTATTCTTTCAACACTTTTTCATATGCACGGAGATCATCCGCCGCGGTCTGTCAGACGCTCAAAGAACAATGTCTGGCTCGTGTTCGGGATGGCTGTTCCCGCTGTCATTTCACACACTTTCTGACACGAAATATGGCTCGGATGTTCGAGTATAATAATTATATCTAATCTATTCCGTAAACTTTCCCCTTAATTATACATGAAATGCATACCGCCGTTAAACATTTGTCCGTGCCACATATGCGCACGGACACATAAAGCGGAATGAGGGGAGATGCCGTTTATGGGATCGAAGAGAACTACCAGTGGTAAAGAGAGTAAGAGAGCGAATGTTTTTGATGAGCAGAGGCCGAAGAAATTCAAAACGGCCCTGACGGTTTTTGTTGCGATCGCCGCCATTTTTGCGGCGGCGTTCATCATATCGTCGTTCTCCGCTTCGGAGAAAGGGAATTTTGAACAGGATGACAGTGAAATACTCGGTGCGCCCGTCGGCACAACGCTTGTGGACCCGGGCACGGGGCTGACCTACAGGGTAGAGTCCGACGGCAACGCATCTGTGACATCGAACGTCAATCAGGCAGCTTACGTGATCAAGAGCACAATTTTCATCGTTGATCTGACCTATGATGTCACAACAATACAGGCCAGCGCGTTCCTGAACCGTAATCTGTTAACATCAGTCACCATACCCACTTCGATAACGAGCATCGGAGCGCAGGCATTCCAAGGCTGCAACAACGTCGGCTTCACCTCCGTCACCATACCCACTTCGGTGACGACCCTCGGTCAGTCGGCATTCCAAGGCTGCTCCGGTCTGCAGGCCATCACCATACCAAATTCGGTGACGAGCATCGGGAACAACGCGTTCCAAAGCTGCACCGCTCTGGTCTCCGCCAACATACCGAACAATCTGACGACCATGGGATCCGGCGTGTTCCAAAGCTGCATCAATCTAACCACCATAACCTTCACCGCGACCTCTCGGCTGAACAACATC
>JAIRTZ010000133.1 GCA_031254685.1 Methanomassiliicoccaceae archaeon | reverse complement strand
ATTCATATAGTGCTTTTTTTTCTTCTATGGTGCGTTTTACAGACATGCTTTCAATTCCATATTCATATGAGGATTAAAATTTTTTATGTTACAACCCGCGCGCGCGGAATGCGACCGTCACTTCTTATTCCCGCATGATTCGTGCTTGATGATCGCGTATTCCATTGAATCCACGAGTGCGAGCAGACTTGCTTCGATGACGTTCTGCGATACGCCGACCGTCGTCCAGCTGTCCTTTCCGTCGGTGCTCCGTATCAGCACACGCACGGTCGCCGCGGTCGCCGCCTTCTCGTCCAGTACACGAACTTTGTAATCGGTCAATCGTATCGTGTTCAGCACCGGGTAGAAGCGCGCGAGCGCTTTTCTTAAGGCGCCGTCCAGCGCGTTCACCGGACCGTCGCCGTCCGATGCCGTATGTTCGATGTTCCCGTGGCGGTCGGCGACCTTGACGCTCGCTTCCGACACTATGTCGTTCTCGCCCACCTCGTCTATGTATAATCTGAACCCGCGGACGTCGAACGGTTTCACGAAGTCGTGCCTGAACCGTTTCACAAGCAATTCGAAGCTTGCCTCCGCTCCTTCGAACTGGTAGCCCTTCGCTTCCAGCTCCTTTATGCGCTTAAGGATCTCTTTGTTGTCCTTATCCTCACCGGATATGCCGAACTCTTTGAGCTTCGTCGATATGCTTGCTTTCCCCGACATGTCGGAGATCAGGATCTTACGTTTGTTGCCCACTTTTTCGGGGGATATGTGTTCGTAGGTGCGCGGGTCCTTGGCGAGGGCGCTCACGTGTATCCCGCCTTTATGGGCGAACGCGCGCTCGCCCACATACGGCAGTCCCGGGTGGGGGCTCATGTTCGCCGTCTCGCCGACGAACGCGCTGAGCGCCGTCAGCTTGGTAAGGTCCACGGGGCCGATATCGTGATCCATCTTTATCGCGAGGTCCGGCATTATTGAACACAAGTTTGCGTTGCCGCATCGTTCTCCGATGCCGTTGATCGTTCCCTGCACCATCCTGGCGCCGGTGCCGACCGCCGCCAGCGAGCATGCGACCGCAAGATCGGAATCGTTATGGCAGTGTATCCCTACGTTCATCCCCTCGCGGTCCCGCAGGACCTCCCAGGTGATCGCGGAGATCTCATCGGGAAGGGAGCCTCCGTTGGTGTCGCACAATACGATCCATTCCGCGCCGCCGCGCAGCGCCGCATCCACGACGGCGATCGCGTAATCGCGGTTTCCCTTGTAGCCGTCGAAGAAGTGCTCGCAGTCGAATATCACCTTCTTGCTTTTGCCCTTCAGATATCTGACGCTGTCCTCGATCATTTTGAGATTATCTTTGAGCGGTATGTTCAATGCGACGCCCACGTGGAAGTCCCACGCCTTCCCGAAGATGCATATGTATTCCGCACAGCAATCCGCTAAAGCTTTCAGGCCGTCATCCTTATCGGCGGGCGTACCGTGCTTGCATGTGCTCCCGAATGCCGTCAGCTTCGTCTTCGAGAGCTTCAGCTTCGCCGCCTGTTCGAAGAACTCATGGTCCTTAGGATTGGACGAGGGCCATCCGCCCTCCACGAAGTCGATGCCGAAGGAATCCAGCTTCTTGAGTATCTCTGTCTTGTCCTCTATGGAGAACGATATCCCTTCGGTCTGCGCGCCGTCGCGCAACGTTGTATCGTAGATGAACACCCTTTCTTTCTTTGTCTTCGCCAAATGCATCACCGCCTGCTGTCCATTATCGCCATCAGGTCGCTTAATATCGCCGACGCCGTCTCTATCCGTCCCGCACCCTTTCCCGATATCGTTATCGTACCTGCGAGGTCGGTCTGTATCCTCGCCGTGTTCAGCGTTCCGGAGACACTGAGCGGATGCCCCTTCGGCACAAGCCTCGGGGATACCTCCAGCACAGTATCCGAAACCTCGCCGATAAGGCGTATCACCATTCCCTGATCCGCTGCCAATGCTATCGCCTCGGAGCTCACCGATGTTATCCCGGTTATCGAGACATCCGCGAACGTAACGTCGCGGTTGAATATCGAGTTCGCCAGTATCACGACCTTGCACGCGGTATCGATGCCCTCGATATCGTATGTCGGGTCCGTTTCCGCATAACCGAGCTGCTGCGCCTCCTTCAGCGCCTGCTCGAACGGCAATCCAGTGTCCATGCGGCTGAGTATGAAGTTGCACGTCCCGTTGAATATGCCGCGTATCGATCTTACTTGTTCGCCGCGGAGATTCTCGCTGCATAGGTTTATGATCGGCATAGCGCCTCCGACCGATCCCTCGAATCTTAATATCGAACCTTTCTTCTTCGCCAGTCTGTTCAATTTATTGAACTTCAGCGCAAGAGGGCCTTTATTCACCGTGATCACGTCCTTGCCCTTCCTGAGCGTGTGCTCAACATGCCTCAGCCCCTCTCCGCCCGTTCTTATGTCCGTCGGGCTGACCTCAACGAGCACATCGTAATCCACCGAATCGAGGACGTCAATGCCGCTGCCCATCCTGTTCGGACCGACCGCTCCCGTCTCTTTCTTTCTGTTCACGAGAGCCACCGGGTCCAATCCGCCGCTGTCCGTTACGTAACTCTTGGAGTCGAAGGCCGCGACTATCTTTACCGGTTCGTCGAACAGATCGGATTTTAAATGCAGCACCTCCGCAAACCCCTGACCGACGGTGCCGAACCCCGCGATGACTATCCTCATTTGCCGACACCCCTTATGAACACGATGTCCGCCTTTTTGCACGCGGACGCCATGAACGCGTTCAGTCTCACTATATCGTCGCTGCTCCGAACGTTCGCCGATATCATCACCGTCCGTTTGCTGTCGGACGCCTTCGATGAGAATCGTATATCAACGGATTCCAGTCCGACGGCCTTCCCTGCGCTATTCATTAACTTTTCGATCTGCGAAGGGCCGAACTCCCCTATCAGGAGATAGTCCATCGGGAAGGTCTCGACGACCGAGCTCAGACGGGAGATCATCACGTCCCTGCTCTTCCATATGTTCTTCAGTTTCTCGAGGTCCTCCGCGGAGCTCACTTCGAAGGTGATGTTCACCGCGATGCGCCCGTTCACTATGCTGTCGCGATTGTGAACGACGCCGACTATGTTGCCGTCCACTAACGATATCGGTTCAAGGGAGCCTACCAATTGCCCCGGTACGTCCCTCACAAACAGATCCGCGTTGACGATCATAGCATTCACTTTTTTATTGACGCGTAGGGACGCACCTTTTATTATATTTATCTTGTGAGAACGATGTTGAAAGGACAAAGAGCGCCGAGAGGGAGATTCGAACTCCCGAGGGGTTTCCCCCACGAGCTTTCCAGGCTCGCGCCTTACCGGGCTGGGCCATCTCGGCT
>JAIRTZ010000115.1 GCA_031254685.1 Methanomassiliicoccaceae archaeon | reverse complement strand
ATGACCTTCACGACGCCGGACGATGTGCTCCAGGGAGCCAGGAACCCGATCTACAACGTCGAATCGGTACTCGATATCCCGTACGCCGCGATGGCGTATATCGGCAAGCCGTTCCGCGGGTTCGACCCGATACCGTCGGGCCAGCAGTGGTGGTTCCACTCTTCGATAATGCCCGACGGCGCGTTCTGGGTGATCCTGCAGGCCATGTTCTGGATATTCTGGCTCAATTTAATATTGGGGGTGACGAACGCATTGCCCGCGGTACCGTTCGACGGCGGATTCCTGTTCAGGGACGGCGTCGGCGCCATCGTCGACAGGACGCACAGGAACGCCGCGCCTGAGAGGAGGGAAAAGATAACGAATACGGTAAGCAGCCTCGTGTCGTACGCGATGCTCTTTGCGTTGCTGCTCGTGATGTTCGTCATGATATTCTGACGCTCGCGTCCGAACGGAGATCAGATATGCGGGCGCCATACGGCACAACCCGGGTGTTTCCGGATTTTCGCCGCAGAATATCTGGCGAATGAAACAGTTCTATGAGACCTACGAAGGCAGTGAAATGCTCTCAGCACTGATGAGAGAATTAAGCTGGACGCTTAACTTAATGATAATGACAGCAAAAACAGATACTGAACGCGAGTTCTATCTGAGGCTGGCGATCAAGAATAATTACTCCTCCAGAGAATTGGAAAGACAGATGAACAGCTGTTTGTACGAACGCACAATGCTTTCCAAGAACTTCGGTACAAATGCACATTTGATGACATCCTTTTTCATTATAATCGCGATATACGGTCATGAAGGTGTCGATATTCAACGGAAGTCCGAAGAAGGACGGCGAGACGGCGGCCGTGACATCCGTCCTGAAAGATATCGCGAAGGTACGCGGCGCGGATGCTGACGAACACTTCCTGTATCACATGGGTATCAGAGGCTGTCTTACATGCGGCTACGGGCCCGGAAGGGAGAACGCCATGAAGATGATCGCCGCGTTCATATCGAGCGACCTGCCGGTGCTTGCGTGCCCGATCATCATGTGGCGCATCTCAGATTCGCTGAACGCGCTCATCGACCTGATGTACCATGTCTGCAGATATGATGACGAAACAATGGAGAGGATAGCCGGCAAAAGGGTCGCGATAGTGCTCACCGCCGACGACGGCGGCGCGGCCGTAACGGACGCGACGGAACTGCTCCGCCGGTTCTGCGGCCTTCTCGGGATGGAGGTCGCCGGCGTGCTCACGGTCACGCATGCGCCGGCGGAGGACATGAACGCCCCTGCGTCCATCGAAAAGATAAGATCTTTCGCAGAAATGATATTGGGATGAGGAAGAAAATTATTCATCACCGTCGCGATACGGTGTCATGAAGGTCACGATATTCAACGGAAGCCCGAGGAAGAACGGCAACACGGCGTCAATGACGTCATTGCTCACGGAGAAGCTGAGGGCGGCGGGAGCGGATGCCGAGGAGCATCTCATCTATCACATGAACATCAAAGGCTGCATGAACTGCGGCGTGTGCCATTCCTCCGATGCGCTGAAGGAATGCGCGATCAAGGACGATGCGATACCGTTGCTGAAAAAGTTCGCGTCATCCGATCTCGTGATCTTTGCAACTCCGATCTACATGTGGCATATGACCGCGTCGCTCAATGCGTTCATTGAGCGTCTGCACTCGCTGTGCAGGCACGAGCCTCCGGCGGTCAACAAAATGAAGGATAAACGGATCGCCATCGCGATGACGATGGGCGACGACGAGTATGTGGCGGCGGACGTTGTGAATTCATTGCTGTTGTTCTGCGAGTATTTCGAATTGAGATATGCGGGCGCGTTCGCGGTCCCGTTCGCGGACAAGGAACAGATAATGCGCCCGCTCTACCGGGAGAAGATGCAGGACTTCGTGAATAAGATAACGAAAGGATAAAACGGCGGCCGGGCCGCACGCTGTCAGCGGCAGCAGCCATTGACACATTAGTCGATATGTTAAATATACGTGGTATAATACGGGAGATGCCGGTGATGGGAAGCCCCGGGTGTTACCCGATTCTTCCTAAGGCTCGGCAACACCCGGGACCAGACCCGGTAGGAGGTGCATAGAACGCATAACACCACCGGTCGCGTCCGGATCCGGGTGGTTATTGGCCCGGTGACAATCGTCATCGACTGGCAATAAACCAACCGGCGAGTGGTTCACGTTACGAACCCGGTCTCCTCGCAAGAGGGGATCGTTATACACTTCCTTGTAAAGTGATTGGTTCTCTATCTTAAATATATTACGCATCCGGGGCTCGGTCATCGGAGGCCAGCATCCGCTCATTGCCCTAAGAGAAAAATGGGGAAGGGTGATGCTTGCGCATCAATTCATTACGTTCTCTTTTTCCAGCTCGGTGAGTATGCGTTTCCTCAGCGCGGTGAACTCCGGGGACGCGCGGTCCCTGGGCCTCGGCCACGGGATGTTGATTATCTCCTTGATCGTCGCCGGACGTTTCGTAAGGATCACGATGCGGTCCGAGAGGAACACCGCCTCGTCGACCGAGTGCGTCACGAAGACTATCGTCTGATCCGTCTTATCAAGTATTTTGATAAGACCGGCCTGCATTATGTTCCTCGTCTGCGCATCGAGCGATCCGAACGGCTCGTCCATCAGGACCACTTTCGGATTATTCACCATCGCCCTCGCGATGCCCACGCGCTGCTTCATTCCCCCCGACAATTCGTGAACGCGTGCGTCCGCGAAATCGGTGAGACCGACGATCTCCAGGTATCTTTCCACCTTTTCGTCCCTCTGCGCCTTCGGCATCCCCGCGACCTCCAATCCGAACTCGACGTTCTTCCACACCGAACGCCACGGAAACAGCGCAAAATCCTGGAACACCATCCCGCGGTCCGGCCCCGGTCCGGTAACTTTGTTACCGTCCACGAGTATCTCGCCGCCGGACGGTTCGACGAGGCCGGCGATCATTCTGAGCACCGTCGTCTTTCCGCATCCGGAAGGCCCGAGTATGGATACGAGCTCGTTCTTTCCTATCTCGAGGGATATGTTCTCTATCGCCACGGTATCCCGATCATCCTTTCTGAACACTTTCCTCACGTTGTCGATCTTGATGTATCCGCTCATTCCATCCCCGTCCTTTTCGCTATGATCTTATGCGCACGTTCCGCAAGCCCTATCGTCAGCAATCCCAATATCGATATCAGGATTATTCCCACGAAGACATACGGCCAGCTTCCGTTGAAGGCATGCATGCTTATGAAATATCCAAGCCCGCCTCCGTACGGCGCTACCATCTCGGCCGCGATGATGCACATCCATCCTATTCCGAGCCCTATCTTTATGCCGTTCATTATGTACGGCACGGTGCAGGGGAACATCACCTTGTAGAATGTCTGCGCCTTGTTCGCTCCGAGCGTCCTCGACGCGTCCATCAGATTCGATTCTATCTTCTTGACGCCGAATACCGTGTTCGTCAGCAGAGGGAAGAATATCCCTATGAAGACAACGAGTATCGGGCCCCATGTGCGGTCTATCGCGAACACAAGGACCGGTGCCCATGCTATAGGCGCGATCGGTCTCAGAACTTCCAGTATCGGTCTCGTGAAGTCGTCAAGCGTCTTGGACATGCCTATCAGCAGCCCGAGCGGCACCGCGACCGCGAACGCTATGACGAAGGCGATCGCGAATCTCTTGAGGCTCGCCACAATGTGGTCCCACATCGAATAGCCGGTGACCACGTCGCCGTGATTCAGCAGATGTATGAACGCGTCCCACACCCTCGGCGGCGCCGGTATCGCCGGCGTGCCGAGGATGATGGATACCATCCACCAAACGTAAAGCAGCACAAGGAGCGACACCGCCGATATCAGGATATACCGTCCGAACCGGTGCAGTTTGTTCTCGTTATCGTATTTGATCCTCATATCATCACAACCCGTTCGCCGATCTTATCACGGTCGGGGGAAGCCCGAGCACGCCTATGTCTATGGCGTTGCCCGCGAAGAGGTTCATCACTCCGCCGCCGCCGGTCTGGAAGTCCCCGCCCTGCACCACGTTCAGGCCGTAGACCTCGAAGAGGGTCTTTCCGTCGCCGGTGATGTCATAGCCCCACGCCGCCCGTACGGCGATCTGGTGGAGGTCGTTCGCAAGTACGCCCAGCCTTATCGTACCGGCCCCCGAGGTGTTCCTGTACTCTTCCCTCAGGGATGCCATGCTGTCCGTTACGTCATTCAGGAAACCGTCGTTGATCAGCATCCCGGCGAACGCGGCGGGGTCGTTCACCGGTTTCGTGATCGATCCGCTGTTGGCGAACCTGCTTATCAGCGATGTCACGTACTCTTTGATGCCGTCCAGGCTGTAATCGTAGTTTATGCCCAGCAAGGCCTGTTCGATCGTTGCTATGTCTCCGGGCGTCGGAAGGGCGGACGGATCGCCTTTGTTGAGGGCGGTCTCCCAGGCGATCTTCAGGAGCAGCGCATGTCCCGGATCGCCGGGGTCCTTCGCCTTATTGACCCACTCGACCGCCTCTATGTACGCGAGAAGGAATCTTATCACTAATTCTTCGTTCTGTTCCATGAACGAGTTCTTTACGACCACCATGCAACACGGATGCCCGGGCTCGATCTCCGCGGACCTGGCGACGCTGTACGCGCCACCTATGCTCCCCTCGGGATATTTGGTCAGTATCGCGGAATACCACGGTTCCCAGACGATGCCTCCGTTCATGGTGCGCTTTCCGTAATACTCGCTCATATCTCCCGGGGCCACCTGCGTCCAATACACGGTCCAATTGTTCTTGGTGGGCCGATCGAGCGCAAAGTACAATCCGAGGCTGAATACGAGGCTCTTTAACATCTCATGCTGGATCGTACCCGGCCCGGGGGTCATGAACACAAGACCTCCCCAGCCTTCCGGATCGTTTATATCGAGCATCCTGTCGCAGAATATGCCCGATCCCTCGGAGTTGACCATCGCCACCACGCTCACTACCGGGTCGTTGCTCTGCTCACCGGTATCGGACGTTACGATGAACGCCGTACCGAGCGAAAAGAAGATGAGGAAGCCGACCACGACGGCTACTGTAACGTTGTTCATATTATCGTTGATTCGACCTTTTTTCTTACATATAAAACTTCGGATTTTATCCTTCGTAGGTATACATTATATTTTGAGGATAATTCTTTTTCCATTATCCCATAGGGGCAATATTCTTTGTATATTGCTTCGGAGAACGTGTTTTTTATGTGCGGACGGCCGGCGGCGGGAATAAGAAAAAGAAGGAGGGAGTAAAATGTTTACGGAAGGTCCGATCAGAAATCCTGACCTTTGATCCTGTCCTTGAGCTCTCCGGTCTTCCCCTTGTTCCATCCGGAGATCTTGGAGAAGAACCCTGTGACCCGGGTGATGCCTTCCACGCGGTCGGAGCTGCACGCCTTGCAGCTTGTCGAAAGTCCTCTGGCGACCTTGCCGCAGTCGAGGCACGCCGTGAACTCCGGGCTGAACGCGATCTGCGCGTTCTGCGTGTTCCTGAAAGTCTTCTCAACGAACGCCGCGATGCTCTCGGGCGCCGGTTTCGACTCGCCGAGCCATATGTGCGTCAGCGCACCGGCCTCGATCAGCGGGTGGAACATCCCTTCAACCTTTGTCCTCTCGATCGGGCTGACGTCCGCGCCGACGTTGATGTACGTCGAGTTCGTGTAGTACAGCTCGCCGGTACCCTTGTTGCCCTTGACGACGGAGCTCGACTGCAGCGGGAATTCCTTGGTGTCGAGTTTCGCGAAACGGTACGCCGTGCTCTCGGCGGGCGTCTGTTCCAGCGGAAGCTTTATGTTGTGTTCCTTCGACAGTCTTTCCGCCTCGCGTTTCATGAACGCTATGACCTTCAGCGCGAACATCAGCGCCTCCTTGGATTCGTGTATCTCCTGCCCGAAGTGGTACTGCACCAATTCGTTCAGTCCGACCATTCCCAGAAGGTACGACGATTTCTCGATCCTGTAGTACGGCTCTCCGTCCAGATTCATCGCCAGCAATGCCAGCGGCCCGTGGTTCTTCAGATCGAGGAGATGCTTCAGGAACGCTTTCTTCTGCATGTGCGCCTTCACGGACAGCTCCATCGTTCTCTTTATGGTGCTGAACAGCAGATCGTCATTCCTGTTGGCCATGTACGCCATGCGCGGAAGGTTCAGCGTTATGTTCTGCATCGCCGAGAACCTCATCTTCCACGGCTGTTTCGCTTCCGCAAGGTCCTCGTCGTTCAGTTTGAACGCCAGTCTGCAGCATTCGGATATCTTGGCGGTGTTCCCTCTGTCGAACACAAAGTATGTGTTCCCCTTTTCGGAGGCGAGCTTGGATATCTTCAGCAGGAACTCTTTGTGACCGGGCGTCTTAAAGAACTTCTCGGTTATGTGCACCTGCGGCTTGGGGAAGAAGAACGGCCTTCCCATCGCGTCGCCCTCCATGTAAACGTCTATCAGCGCGTTGACGAAGCGCTGCGCCTCCGGTGCGTAATCCTCATAGTTCTTTCCGGTGTTCAGCCCCTTCGGCCCTATCGCCGGCACGCCCACGAAGTGGTCCGGGGTCTCCCAGTACAGGTTCACGTCGCTGAATATCGACTGGCCGCCTCTCGCGACCGCCTGCTGCGCGAACTCGTATATCAGTATCTGCGCGAGCTGTTTCATCCTCGTGTCGTCAACGTCAACGAGATACGGCGCAAGGAACACGTTGAACGCATCCCAGCCGATCGCCCCCGCGAAGTGGCCCTGCAGCGCCGCAGAGAACTTTATTATCTGTTCTATGAGCACCTCCGGGTGCTTGGCCGGTTTCGCGATGGATAACGCGTTCGGAAGGTTCAGTCCGAATTTTTTAACATACTCGATCGATTGTCCGCTGCAGTACGGCCTGTCTATCATTCCCAGGTCGTGCAGATGGAACAGTCCGCTCATGTGCGCATCCGCTATGTCCGGGGAGAACACCTCAAGCAGCGCGAACTCCTTCTTAATGTTCTCCGCCAACGTCAGGTTGGTCGCTTCGGGCCCGTGGGGAACGTTCGCGTTCTCCTTGTTCGGCGACATGATTATCTCCCTGGCGTCATAAATCGGGACGCCGAGCCTCGTGTGCTGCTTGCGTATCGCCTCCAATCCGTACTCTACGAGTTTTGCATTCGTAAGTTCTCTGATGAGCGGAGCGGTGATGTAATCCAATTCCATCTTCGCGATCATCTTCTCCACTTCCCTGGAAACTATCTGGGCGGCGTCGCTGCCTATGTCCGTCTCACGTATGAGTGCATCGTAAATCTTTGACTTGTCCCACTTTCTGATCTCTTCGTCAGAAGTTCGAACGAATAATGTGATATCCGTCGATTCGCTCTTCTTCGAGCCCGGTGCTATCTTTCTACTCTCTATCATTGTGCAATCCCTCTAAGCATATTAGCAGAACGATGTTAATATAAAGGATTTTCTGAATCAGATATGGTAAAACGTTAAATGCTGTTAATTACCATATTTGTTATCACATTTGTTACCAGCCTTATATATCCAGTATTCTTATTAAACTCACGTTGGCAGTATATTTTTTGATACTTTATTTCATTTTCGATATTATCCGCAGGAATAGCGGAACAACGGCCCCGAATGAGCATTTCCGTTCATTCCGTCACGTGCCCGGCACCTCTGGCCAAACCCTCGCATTCGTCCGAAATGCCGCCGGAACGGCCTGTTCCTTCGTCAGATCATCATCCGGCATCAGCAAAATTTAAGTTATCAGGTTTGTTATCAGATATAATGTTCAACACTGAGAAGGACTTCAACCGGATCATCACCGAGTGTCTCGGCCGCGACGGTCTTTCCATAAGCGCGCTCGCCAAGGAGCTGGAGGCGAGGGGGATCAAGCAGCACCGTCTTCTTATAACGGGCTATCTCAGGGCGCTGACGGACATGGGATATCTCAAGGAGCGCGAGATACCGCCGTCGAAGATCTATCAGATATCCAAGGCGCTCCCGGACAGTATCTACGAGATGGTCGGGAAAGCATCCCGCAAGGTCACGAATGATCCCGACGATCTTATTCTATTCACCCTGTTCAAATTATTCAAAAGGCCGGTGTTCGAGTCCGAGCTGAAGGCGGCCGGCGTCACAAGGCCGATCGGCGAGATCGTTTCGGAACAGGACGCGGCCGAATA
>JAIRTZ010000108.1 GCA_031254685.1 Methanomassiliicoccaceae archaeon | reverse complement strand
GTGACGATGAACGGTACGCTGCTCGTGCAGGGCGCATCGGACGACTACACATACGCGGCAGGCGTGATAACATTCAACGCCGCCACGACGGTAACGGGCGACATAGTGATAGATGCGGTATACACGGTAACTGTGAACGGAACGGGTCTGACGGTAACGCCTACGACCGTAACGTTTGACGAGGTGGCTGTGCTGACCCTTGCGGGAACAGCGCCGTATGACGTCAAGGTGACGATGGACGGCTCCTTGCTTGCAGCCACGCTTTATGCATACGCAGGCGGAGTGATAACATTCAACGCCGGTACGACGGTCACGGGCGACATAGTGATAGATGCGGTATACACAGTAACTGTGAACGGAACGGGTCTTTCGGTAACGCCTACGACCGTAACGTTTGACGAGGTGGCTGTGCTCACCCTTGCGGGAACTGCGCCGTACGATGTCATCGTGACAATGGACGGCACGTTGCTCCCTGCTTCCGAATATACATACGCGGGCGGTGTGATAACATTCAACGCCGCCACGACGGTAACGGGCGACATAATCATAGATGCGGTTTACACAGTAACTGTGAACGGAACGGGTCTGACGGTAACGCCCACGGAAGTGACGTTCGATGATGTTGCTGTGCTGACCCTTGCGGGAACAGCGCCGTCCGACGTCAAGGTGACGATGAACGGCTCGCTGCTTGCAGCTACACTTTACACATACGCGGGCGGCGTGATCACATTCAACGCCGCCACGACGGTAACGGGCGACATAATCATAGACGCCGTATACACCGTAACGGTCAACGGGACCGGTCTGTCGGTAACGCCGACCACCGTGACATTCGACGAGGTTGCCGTGCTCACCCTTTCGGGAACCGCACCGTTCGATGTCATCGTGACAATGGACGGCCTGTTGATCCCGGACTCGGGATACACGTACGCGGGCGGCGTGATCACCTTTAACGCAGGCACTCCGGTAACGGGCGACATAGTGATAGACGCTGTGTACACAGTGACGATCAACGGAACAGGCCTCGGCCGCGACGTGGGATCGGAGCCGGCAGTGTTCGGTTCGCTCCCCATGATAATCATCACGCAGTCCGCCGGGTTCCCGTATGACGTCATCGTGACGATGAACGGTGTGACGCTCGGCGCCTCCGACTTCGTGTACAACGGCACTCTCGGAAGAGTTACGATGATCGCGCCGGTCGACGGCAACATCGTCATAACCGCTGTGTACGCAGTGACGGTGACATCCGACAGGGAAGCCACGCTCGAATACTCGTTCGACGGCGGGGCGACAACGGAAGGCACCTTGGTCTTCGGGGCCGGAGGAGGTTCCGAGATCGTTCCCGTACCATACGGAAAGTCGATCCTCGTGAAGGTGGCGTCCGATTACTCCGGATATAAGCTGGAATGGGACGACGGCAGCCCCGCAAGGTCCACGGACCCCGTGTACACGCTCGGCAGCGTGGACAGGAGCTTCGGGCTTGACGCGGTGTTCATAAAGATAAGCGATGACACCGGTAAGTCATACATACCGGCGATCACCGGAACGCTGTTCCTGCTGCTCCTTCTGCTGTTCCTCCTGGCGTTCCTGTTCAGGAGGCCGAGAGTGTTCGGAACGGTGACGTTCGAAGGCAAGGGCCTTGAGAACGTCAAGATCGAATACACAGCGGACGGAAAGACCGATTACGTGATGAGCGGCAATGAAGGCAAGTACGTGGCATTCGTGAAGGTCGGAACGGTGTTCAAGTTCACTGCCCTGACGTCCGGAGGCCGCGACATAACCGGCGAGCTCCCTGCGGAGTTCAAGACGGAACAGCGCAGGACAGAGGTGGACCTCATAGCGGGGACGGAATGAACGGCATAGGCCGAATTACGCTGACACCCTCCTTACCAAACCCTTTACAAACTTTTTCCAAAACGGATACGGCTCCCGTAAGGGAGCCAGATTCGTTACCCAAACCCTTTACAAATTCTTATTTCTCATCTCTGCGGTCAATTTGCGCCGTGATTTGCGTTCCTCTTGGGATAACGTTTTTTATAACATAAGAATATGCACAAGTTCGCAAATATGTGCTGTGACGGCACAGAATTCACGCTCCGTTGAGAAAGGGATATGAGATGAGAACAAAAGAAGACGTCCTTAAGATACTGGACCGCCGCGTAGTGGTGTGCGACACCACGCTCAGAGATGGGGAGCAGACGGCAGGTATCGTCTTTGCCAACCTCGAGAAGTACAAGATAGCACAGATGCTCGACGATGCGGGCGTGCAGCAGATCGAGGCGGGGATACCCGCGATGGGCGGTGACGAAAAGACCGCAGTTAAGCACATCGCCCACATGGGTCTGAACGCATCCGTATTGGGATGGAACCGCGCCGATATCCAGGATATTAACGACAGCATAGACTGCGACGTGGATTCAGTTGCCATCTCGTTATCGTCGTCGGACATCCACATTCAGAACAAGATCAAGAAATCCAGGGAATGGGTCCTCAATAAAGTATCCGAATCGGTGCAGCACGCCGCAGACCACGGGTTATACATATCATGCAACGCCGAGGACGCGTCACGCGCGGACCTCGACTTTTTGATACAATTTGCGAAGACCGCCAAGGAGGCGGGCGCGCTGAGGCTCAGGTACTGCGACACGATCGGCCGCGAGGATCCCTTCACGGCGTACGACCGCGTGAAGAAGATAATCGACGTCGTCGGCATTGACATCGAGATGCACACGCACAACGACTTCGGGATGGCCAACGCGAACACGCTGGCCGGTGTGAAAGCGGGCGCGAAGTTCGTCAGCACAACGGTAATGGGAATAGGCGAGAGGAGCGGGAACACGGCGCTTGAGGAGATCGTGATGGCCTGCAAGCATCTGCTGAACATAGACACGGGCATACACCTGCTGAAGATGAAGCCGCTTGCGGAGTTCGTCTCACTTGCGTCCGGACGCCCGATATACGTATCGAAGCCGTTCCTCGGTTCGAATTGCTTCGCTCACGAGGCGGGCATACACACCGACGGGATAATCAAGGATCACAAGAACTACGAGCCCTACGGTCCGGAAGAGGTGGGCCTGCAGAGGCAGATAGTCATCGGAAAGCATTCCGGACGGAGCACGCTTGTGGCGGACCTTTCGACGAGAGGCATAAAGCTTGACGACGACACAGCGGCGCTGCTCCTGGAGAACGTCAGGATCGCGTCGATATCAATGAAACGCCCGCTGACATCGGACGAGCTGCTGTATCTGTACAACGATCTGATAAAAGGCGCCAACACGTTCGACAGATGATCACTCATCGTCGACGCTGACCTTCTTTCTCTGCTTTCCGCCGGTCCTCTTCAGCTTGCCCTGTTCCAAGGCCCATTCGTAGCTTTTCATCTCCGCAGGAGAGATCAGAACGCGGTCGCCCTTGACGAACTTGCGGTTCATCGTCCAATTGGTGAACGGCGATACTACGCGGTACTCATCGGCGTCCATGACTATCTCGGTGGTGTTCGGGCGTCCGCGCATCTGCGAGTACGTCCCGTTGAACACCGTCACCTTTTTATCTTTCAATTCGCACACCTTTGTGCATACGGAGTCCAAAAGATAACGGTCGTGCGTGACGATGATCAGCGTCCCGTCGTAATCGTTCAGCGCCTCCTCGACGGCGTGCCTGGACGGTATGTCCAGATAGTTCGTCGGTTCGTCCAGGATCAGGACATTCGTCTCGTCGAGGAGCAGCAGCGTCAACGCGACTCTGGCCCTCTCGCCTCCCGACAGCGTCCCCATCGGTCTTTCGACACGGTCGCCGGTGAGCAGCATCCTCGCCAGGAGGCTTCTCGCCTCGCCTCTTCTCTCTTTGCCGATCACCTTCAGTATCTGCTCCTCAGCGGACATCTTCAGGTCGAGCCTGCCGTGGTCCTGCGAAAAATATCCTATCTTCGCGCCGGGCGCCACCCACAGTTCTCCCTTGGACGGTATCTTTTCCAGGAGCGCCTTCACCAATGTGCTCTTTCCCGCCCCGTTCGGCCCGAATATGCCGATCTTGTCCCCTTTTTTGATATCGAGCTCCACCTTTTCCACGATGACGTTACCGCCGAGCTCCACGCTGAGGTTCTTTGCCGTCAGCACATTCTTGCCGGACTTCTGCGCCGCCTGTATCCTGACGGTTATCTCCTTGCTGACCTCGGGCGTCTCCTTCTCGTCAAGGCGTTCTATCATCTTCTGCCTTGTCCGATGCGTGGAGAAGAACCACTGGTCCTTGTGAAGGCTTTCGGCGATCTCCTCCTGCCTGCGCTTATTGGCGGCGTATTTTTTGTACTCCGTCTCCATGCGTTCGAGCTCGATCATCTTCTTCATGATGAACGCCGAATAGTTGCCTTTGTACTCTCTTGTTTTACCGAACGATATCTCGGTCATCCGCGTGGCCACCTTATCCAGGAAGTACCGGTCGTGGCTCACGACCACCAGCGTCATCTTCGACTCCAGCAGATGGTCCTCAAGCCATTCCACCGTCGTGACGTCAAGATGGCTCGTGGGCTCGTCAAGGAACAGTACGTCACAGCCCTCGGCCTGCACGAGCGCGCGCGCCAGCATGACCTTCGTCCTTTCGCCGCCGCTGAGCGTGTCCATCGTCCTGCTCATCAAATTCTCGGATAATCCGACCTTCCCCATCGTCGCCAGGAGGAGCGCCTCATCCTCCGCGCCCGAGCGCGCCAATTCTTTCTCGAGCTTGGCGTATTCGTCGGTCACCGAATTCCAATCGATGTCCTTTCCCGAGGCCATCGCGCCGTCTATCTCTCTCATCCTTCGCTTTATGTTCTCGACGTGCCCGTACGGCCTTCCCAGGACGTCCCGTACGGTGAATTGCGACGATGATTCGGCGAACTGCGGCAGATACCCGATCTTTTGTGTGTTCCGCGTCAGCTCACCGGTGTCGCACTTAAGTTCGCCCAAGAATATCTTCATGAACGTGCTCTTCCCGGAGCCGTTCACACCGATGAGGCCGATCGAATCGCCCCGGTTTATCTGCAGGTCCGCCTTCAGCAGCACTTTCAGGGGGCCGAATGATTTCGTGACGGATTCGGCCTTAAGGAGCATGGGATCACGTCAATACAGGATCTCTGTGTCCTTGAACAGGAACTGCCTCGGTTTGCCGACGGCGGTGACCGTTATTATCGTTTCGATGAGTATGCGCCCGTCGTAGCCTTCGCCCAGCCCGACCTTCTTCTCCAGTTTCTTCGACCGTATCTCTATGTGGTCCGCGCCCGCCTTCCTCGCCCTCTCCGAAACGTGCTTTCCGGCCTCGTTCACCGCGAACACTTCCGCTTCGCTTAACTTTTCTATCTCGAACCTTCCGAACGGCGCGAACACGATGCATGACGGATCGTCCAATGCGTTCTCCCCGACCGACGGCTTGATGAGTATGTCCATACTTTCCACGATGCTCCCGGTGACCGCGCCTATCGCGTTGCCGACCTCGGAATGCTCCGGCAGTAATAATTCCGTCTCAAATTTCTTGGCCACCTGCGGGAACCACGCGCCCACCGGGGCGCCTATGCCCATCAGCGGCTTGTTCAGCCGTATCACGCACTCGTAATCGAGGCCGCTCTGCCTCGATATCGATTTCCTCATAAGATCGAGACCGACGGCGTCGATATTCATCGTCCCCGTTTCCTCGAAGAATAATTTTCTCAGCAATTCCTCGGCGAGCTTGTCGACGACCTTGTTCTTCGCGAACTCGATGAACTGCGATTCCGTCATCCCCATCTTTCCGGATTGGTGCGTCACCGCGTACAGCGACGCGTTCTTATCGTATTCAACGTAACTGCCTTCCGCGTGCAGCAGGTCCGTCGGCGTCAGACCGATGCGCTGGATCATCCCGAGCCCCTCCATCTTCCCGACGTTGAACGAGAACGGATGGACGCCCAGCTTCGAGCCCGCCTCTCTCAGGGAGAACGGCTCCTTGGACACGAGCTCCAGCAATGCCGTATCCTCATTGCTGAGCAATACGTTCTTTATGTCCTTCAGTTTCACGAAGAACTCCGTATCCTGGACGATGTTGTTCACATCCATGCTCTCCGGCGAGAATCTCGACCGTATCGAGGCCACCTCCCTCAGACGGGGGAGCAGCTGCGGCCACTGCGAGGCGGCTATGCACAGCGGCATGACCCTCACGGGTTCCAGCAGGAACTTGCTGCCGTTGACGATTATACGGGAATCCCCTCCGATGCCGGACGTGGATATCTCGGCGGCCATGACCCTTGTCCTTTTTCCGCCGATTATCGCGCCTTCCTTTTCCAATCTGGGGAACCCGTTCCTCAGTATGCCTATATCCAGCGTGGTCCCTCCCATGTCCATGACGACGGCGTCATTCCTTCCGGTGAGCATCTTCGCTCCGATCAGGCTCGCCGCCGGCCCGGAGAGTATGGTCTCTATCGGCCGTTCTAACGCAACGTGCTCGCTCATTATCGAGCCGTCGCCCTTGACTATCATCAGCGGCGCCTTGATGTCATATTCGAGCATCACTTTTTTGACGGAGTCCATCAGGTCCTTTATTATCGGTATGAGGCGCGAATTCATTACCGACGTGACGGTACGTTCATGATATCCCAAACTCGACGACAGTTCGTGGCCGCAGACCACCGGGAGTCCGAGCGTCTCTTTCGCGATCCTCTTCAGCCTCAGCTCGTGATCGGGGTTGCGGACGCTCAGGTAGCTGTTTATCGAGATCCCGTCCACTTTATCTTTAAGCGAGAGCATGAAAGCTCTTGCCGAATCCTCGTCAAGCTTTGACGTCTCGTTCCCGTCGAGGTCGTGGCCTCCGGCCACGGTCGCGTGAAGGTCCACGGGAACGGACATCTCAAATTCCTCGCCGACGCATATCAGTCCGACGCGGCATCCCTTCCCCTCGACGATGGAGTTCGTCGCGAGCGTCGACGATAACGACACCATAGCCACTTTTTTTAACAGCTCCTTATCAAAGCCGACGAGCGTGTTCCTTATACCCACGGAAAGATCGTCGCGTGTCGTCAACGCTTTCGATTTCTGCAGTACGCGGCTCTCCTCCATGTCCATGAGGACCGCATCGGTATACGTACCGCCGGTGTCAAATCCGAGACCTACATGCAATGCGCTCACCTGTTGGGCTTATGCCCCTGATCCTCGTGCCAGTCCGTAACGATACGCGAGATGTGCTCGGAGATGTTCCTCTGCTGCATCTCGTTATGGATCTGCGGCGTCTCCATTATCGGGAACTCGGCGTCGCATTTCGCGCACCTGAGCTTCGGACAGTTGTTCCACGCCTCGGAACAGCCCTGGCACGCGAATGTGCGCGCGTACATCATCGAGAACTCAAAACCGCAGTTGGGGCACTTGAACTTTTTGAGCGACGCGGTGGTGTTGTACGAGAACCCCTTGTACCTCATCGCCTCATAGAAACCGTCTGTCATATTCTCACCTACGTATGATGCGCGATGCTCTTCTCCGTGTCGTAATGGTCGGCGGTCACCTCATAAGGGACCTTCCATTTACGGAACGTGGCATCTAGTACGTCCAGGGCGCTCTCGCGGACATGGTCGTCCCATATCCCGTGCACGATTATGTGCATCATGAAATTCGCCTTGTATATCTTGTCCGCCTTCAGCGTATCTTTGATCCTCGTTGGCATGCGATGGTCGACGATGCTGCTCATGATATTCCCGCTGGCGCTGGAGAAGAACGATTTCACGTGGCCGACGAGATCGGCGCCGTTATCCATGCAGCTCTTGGTCACCGACGTCATCAGATCGTCGATGAACTTCAGTATCGTATCCTTCGGTATCCCCTTGGGCGCGTCAATATCGATGTTTATCGCATATTTCCCCAATTCGTCCACCGCTCTGTGTATCTCCAGATGCAGTCTGTCGCGCTCGCTGTGCGGATTCTCATGATCGTCATGATCATCATGGTCATCGTCATGATCATCGTCATGGTCATGATCATCGTCATGGTCATGATCGTCATCGTGCATGGTTCATCCCCCGTACTGTTTCTTCAGCAGCTGTTCTTCGACAGCTTCGTCGTATCTCGGCGAGATGCGCGATTCGATCAGGTCGCATGCGTAGATTATCCCGAGTCCCGTTTCCGAGGACATATGCGATATCTCGGCCTTCGGGTTGATCGCCCTTATCATTTCTTCGGTCTTCTTGATGTCCGCGGCGGATGCCGTATCGACCTTATTCACAAAGCACACGTCCGCTTCGCGTATCTGCGTCTCCACCAGTCTTTTGACGGCCTTGACAAGAAGGTCTATGCGGGTCGCGTCCACCAGCGTTATGACGGGCGCGTGCTCGATGACCATATCGGTCTTCGCTTCGGAATACTCCGCCGCCCGTTTCAATCCCCACGGTATCGCGACGCCGGACGGTTCAACGATAACGATATCGGGATTGAACGAATCGTGCAGCTTTGCCAGCGTCTCCGAGAATGTTCCGGCTATCTGGCAGCAAATGCATCCTCCCGCTATCTCCTTGGCCTTTAAGCCATGGGATTCGATGAATTTCGCGTCAACGTTTATCTCACCTACGTCGTTGACAACGATGGCCATCTTGTGGCCTCTCTTCATTAGCTCGTCAACGATCTTCATGACCGCGGTGGTCTTTCCGCTGCCCAAGAAACCTGCTATCTGAGATACCTTCATTTTTCTCGCCTAATTGGGTGATTAATAATATAATGTAAAAAGTTTGGGGAAGAGGTTTATGGATATTCTGTTTTACCAGTCGACAACGCCGTACTTTCTCGTTGTGTCAACGACAGCTTTGATGTTCTCTTTCTTCGTGTGAACGTCTGGGGGAACTTCGCAGCCGCTTGCGATGCAGTATCTGGATCCGAGGCCTTTCTTGCACAGTGCCGTCTTGACTTCCTGGCAGAGGTCCTTCGTCACCTGGGTGATCTTCTCCGGGGTCGCCCTTATGAAGAGCTGCGGGTCGATCTGGCCTGCCATCAGGCAGTTGTCGGCGAATCCCTGTTCGATGACCTCTTTTGCGGAGGGCGATCCGGGGATCAGCGGGTAGTATGCCATTGAGTAGATAGCGGGCTTGAACTTCTTCACCTGCGTGTCGAGGTGCGGAAGGTCTGCGCAGTTGTGGATGGCCACGGCCATTCCCTCTTTTGCGGTCAGCGCGTTGAGGTCGCCGGCGTATTTCTTGCAGCCCTCGAACTCATCGTACTCTTTGTCGCCGAGGCACGAGTAGTTGCCCCAGAGGTAGTCCCAGCACAGTCCGGCGCATCCGGTCTTGCCGAAGCCCTTCACCATTTCGACGTCGTATTCGGTCATTGTCTTCAATGCCTTGTGGACCGCCGACGGGTTTGTGAACATGTCCATGAACAGTCTCTCCGCGCCTGCGCTCTGCGAGAGTGCGAGCAGGGGACCCTCCAGGAAACCTGCGGTGATGACCTGCGTCTTGAGAACGTCGCAGTAGAGCTTCGTTCCCTCAAGTATCACGGCCGACCTTCCCTTCTTTATGTCCGGCACTTTGAACTTCTCGTAGTCCTCGACCGTCTTGACCAATGTCTTGTCAACGAACGGTGTGTTCTCCTTGTCGAATCTTACGCCTGCTCCGAGGTCGCCCGCCATGACGGAGAGGTCCATCAGGCCGATCGCGAAATCGAAACCGTATGCTTTCTGTCCCTCGATGAACGACTGTGCGTACAGTTTTGCGGTGTGTGCCCAATCCTTGTACGAAACTCCGCCGTTGACGAGGTTCCTGTTGACGCCGCACGCGATCGGGTAGCACGTGAGTGTGTCGCCCTTTGCGTTCGTGAGTGCGGCCATAACTCTCTCGATGTGGGTCATCTCAGCCATTTCAGAACACCTCTTTCAGCCATGCCGCGCAGTCCTGCGCGTTCGCATCCCTGTGGTCCGCTCCGATCTCCTTCGCGAACGCGGGGGACGTCGGCGCACCGCCGATGCATATCTTCACATTCTTTCTGTAACCGTTCTCGACGAGACCGTCGACAGCCGCCTTCATGCCGTCCATCGTGGGCGTCATGAGTGTGCTCAATGCGATCGCGTCCCATTTCTTTGCCTTCGCCTGGCTGACGATGTCCGCTATCAGGACATCCTTTCCGAGGTCGGTGACATCGAATCCGCTTGCGGTGAGCATCGTCTTGACGATGTTCTTTCCGATGTCGTGCACGTCACCCTCGACAACTGCCGCTGCGCACTTCTTCATGTTGGCCATTG
>JAIRTZ010000103.1 GCA_031254685.1 Methanomassiliicoccaceae archaeon | reverse complement strand
CGATGTGATGCATCTGCATCCCATCGCCTCCGCCATCAGTTTCGCCTCCTCCGCCACGCGTCTGTCCGACGAACCGGCCGTGAGTATGCCGATAGGACGTTTCACTTCCCTCGTCTGGCGCAGAAGCCCCACCGTTATCACGGACGCGTTCTCATGATACGTGACCGTATTCTCTTTCACTGCGGCGAACACCGCATCGTAATGTTCGATCGATGCGCGTGAGATCAGAAGGTATCCTCCCTTGGGAACTTTCGATGCCGTCTCCGCAACCATCTTGGGCGTTTTCGCAAGCGCGTAGACCACCTCGGGAATGTCCTTCCTCATCCTGCGGCCGTGATCGAAGACCGTGTGATCGTTCACCTTTTCAATATAATCCAGCCTGAGGGCCTTCTCGGCATCCTCCGTTGTTATCTCCCCTTTCTTCAATGACTCCAGGATATCCCTGATATTCATGCCGTTGGCAATGCTGTGACCGTATCTTAACTTTCTGTATCGGCGGCGCGGAAGAACTGACGGGATTATTAAATTACTGCGATACGATGCAGTGACGTGTACGAATGGCAGCTCCTCTGCGATCATATCGCATCCATGAAAAGCGTCGCGGTATCATTCTCCGGCGGCACGGACAGCACGGTGGTGCTGGCGGCCGCTGTGAAGATGCTTCCCGACGGTCACGTCGCGGTGTTCGCCGACATCCCGACGTTATCGGAAAGGCAGCGGCGTACGGCGCTTGATGTTGCGGGGGAACTCGGAGCGGACATTGCGGTCGCGCGTTTATGCTGGGACTGCATGCCCGGTGTCCGCGACAATACCGCTGAGAGGTGCTATCTCTGCAAAAAAGCGATATATTCGGCGGTCAGGGGCATCGGGTCCGATCGCGGGTGCAGCGTTCTCGCCGACGGGGAGAACGCTTCCGATATCCCGGAGGAGAGGCCCGGCCGCAGGGCGGCCGCGGAATTCGGTATCGTAAGTCCTTTGAAAGAACTCGGATTCAGCCGCGATGCCGTGAGAAAGATGTTCATCGGGCTCCGTCTGAGCACCGATGTTCTGAAAGAGACGTGCATGGCAACGAGATTCCGAACGGGCGTGCCGTTCGGTGACAGCGACATAAGGCACATTGACGAATGCGAGGAACTGATACGTGACATCTCCGGCGTCCGGCAGATCAGGATGCGCATCCGCGAAGATCATGCGGAACTTTTCGCATTGCCTTCCGAGATACCGCTGCTGATGCTTCGCGAACATGAATTATCATCGGCGTTACTTGAAAAAGGGGTACAGAATATAAAGATAAGCGCAAAAGGATACCTCGAATAACAGGGAAACAAGAGACGATGACTCCGAGGAGTCGTTGCAAGGGGTCGTCTCCTGTATCGGTTCCGCATCACGGTTTCACTATATTAACGTGTCTTTTTAACAATAATTAAAAAAATGAGGTAACGGAGATTACTTCTTCTTCAGCCTTATCCGAACGGAATCCCTGTGCGCGATAAGTCCCTCGGCCTCCGCTATCGATTCTATCACGCCGGCCATTTCCTCCAGGCCTTCCCTGGATATCATCTGTATCGTGGATGTCTTTCTGAAGTGCGATACGTTCAGTCCCGACATTACGGATGCGTTGCCTGCGGTCGGAAGTATGTGGTTCGTCCCGGATGCGTAGTCGCCCGCGGCAACGGGTGTGTACGGACCTATGAACACAGATCCGGCGTTCCGTACGAGGCCGAGCGCGGTCAGCGGGTCCGCGACCTGCAGCGAAAGGTGCTCCGGCGCCATTTCGTTCATCGCCTCTATGCACTCCTCCGCAGATCCCTTCACAATGTATCCTGAATTGTTCAATGCCTCTTTTATTATCTTCAGCCTCGGCGCGGCCGCCATCATCTTTTCGATCTGCGCCCACACCTTCTTCGGCAATGATGCGTCCGTTGTGACAAGAACGCATGCCGACGACGGGTCGTGCTCGGCCTGCGCGAGCACGTCCGCGGCTATGAACGCCGCATTCGCGGTCTCGTCGGCAACGATGCCGATCTCGCTGGGGCCCGCCGGAAAGTCTATCTCCACGGTCCCGCGGAGTATCGATTTCGCGGCCGTGACGTAAATGTTGCCCGGGCCGACGATCTTCTGAACGCGTTCCATCGTCCTCGTCCCGAACGCCATCGCGGCGATCGCCTGCGCGCCGCCTGCCTGATATATTTCGTCCGCCCCCGCTATGTCCATCGCAACCAACGTTACGGGATCGATCTTCGGCGGGGAGCAGCATATGACTTCGTCAACACCGGCGACCCTCGCCGGGATGACGCCCATCAGGGCGCTGCTCGGGTACGGCGCGCGCCCTCCGGGGATGTATACGCCGATCCTCTCCAGCGGGGTGCTCTTGACACCGAGGAACACTCCCGGTTCCACTTCGGTCAGTTTGAGGTCGCCGTCCAATTGCATCTCGTGGAACCTCTGGATGTTCGCGGCCGCCGTCTCCAGCGCGTCGATCAGGTCTTCGGAGAGTTCATCGTAAGCATCATCGATCTCGTCCCTCGGGACCGCTATCGAATCGATGTCCTCGTTATCGAACTTCTTTGCCAGTTCGATCAGCGCCTTGTCGCCGTGCGCCTTCACCTGGTCTATGATCTTAAGGACGTCCTTGACCGCCGAGTCCGTTTTTGAAACGCGGTTCTTTTTCCAGAAACCCTCTTCGAGCTGTTCCCACATGCGCCTTTGATTATCTACCTACGATATAAATGTGCTCACTTCGCGCGTACCCGTTGCGAACATGCGGAGGGGATAACATTTATCAATGTGATAATCGCTGATAGATTCGGATGGGGATCCTATGAAGGCGTATACGTTACCGTGTGCCGTTATATTCTGCGCTTTAGCTTTATCATTTCTCGTTATGCCTCTCGCATCGGGCGCCGGGCCGGGAAATTCGATCAATCCTCCGAACTTCTCCTTCTCCGACCTCGTAGGGAGCTGGGGAAGCGCGATCGTGGACCCCGCTACGTATACGACGTGGCTGCACATTGACGGCTTTTCGGGATTTCTGATGAATGAGACATTCCTTTCCGCGTTCTCGTCAAGCACCTACGGTTCGCTGGACCGGGACACGATGTTAGGGACCATACCGAACATCTTCTTCATTCTCTGTCTGATCGTTGCGGCGCTGTCCGTCGCCGTCGCGGTGATAGAGATACGCAAGCTGGAGATGTCCAGGCGCGTGATACACTGAGGTCAGCGTCCGCCCTTGGCTATCCTGCACGCATCAAGTATCCGTATCGCCGCCGGGTGTCCCGGGCTTTTGTCGTTTATAGCGCCGGCCATCACCTTGGCCTCGATGAACCTTGATTTTTCGATAAGGCAGAACGCCATCGTCTCCAGGGCGCCTGCATGCGTATGATCTGCGGCTATCGCGCGGTGGGCGAACGCTGTGGCGGCGGACATCTTCCCGTTGATCCTCATGACATAGGCGGCAAGCGCCAGCGAGTCCGCGTCCTTCTTATCCTCCTTCAGGTGCTGCCTCGCGGTTTTAACGGCCTCTTTGTTCTTTCCCATGAGCATGAGCGTTGTGCATAGGTTCACCAGTGATGCATACGACGCGTCCTCGTCCTTCACAAGACGCGACGCGGTCTCGTGAGCTTCCCGGAACTCGCCTATCGAGCATAATATCTCGGTGAGGAGCACTTTGTCCGATGCCGTCATATCCGTTATCCTTCTGATCTTCGACAGCGCGGTCTCTCCTTCGTCCATGATCAGGAGCATCCTTGATTTCTCCCGAAGGGCGGGTACCGTGTCCTCATCATCCCTGATCATCCCGTATGCATCCTCGGCCCTTCCGAGGCCTCTGAGCGCAGAGGCCGCCGACAGTCTCTCGGCGGCGGTATCGAGCCTCATTTCAATGACGCGGTCCAAAATGTTCTGGCATCCGTCCTCGTCGTCCACCACTTTCAGCAGCGAGGCGCATTTCAGCAGCGTCGGGACGTCGCCGACCGATGACGCGATCGTGTCGATCACCGGTCTTACTTTCCCATACTCGCCGGCCGCGATATGTTTCCCGATCGTATCGAATGCCTTTTCGGTGTCCATCGGCACCCGCACGTGTTCGCTTGAAATAAAGTTATTGCGGGTTCCGGTATGTTCTATATATTCCAAAGCCGATAAGTGAGACCGATGAAGATAAAAAGGATCTCAGTTCAGGGGCTTTTCGGACGCCACGACCATACGGTGAACATATTCGACGGCGGTCTCACCTATGTGCACTCGCCGAACGGATGCGGGAAGAGCACGCTGATACGGATGATATCGCTGCTGCTCACCGGGAACGTCAAAGAGCTGGCGAACGTCCCGTTCCAACGATTGGACCTGTTCTTCGAAAAGGGTGAGAATCTGATCGTTGTGCGTTCCGAGAATGAATTGCTCGTGCAGATGAAAAGGAACGAGCTTGAAACGGAATTGACATCCGCCGACCTGGCGTCCCTCACGGGGGCGACGTTCATCGGTCCGGAGCGCACGTACATGAAGAGAGGCGACGGCCACATAGTACCGGCCGCGGAAGCGTATGCGAACGACCTTTCGAACAAGATCAAGGAATCGCGCAAGAACCGTGCGCTGACCGTTCCCGAGTATAAGGACGACATGGGCGACGATAAGCTCATATTCTGGGCGAAGGACCTGAACGCGAAGCTGAACTTCATGCGCGACGCCGGATTCACCGTCGACATACCCGCGGGACTGAAGTTCCCGCCGACGAGGTACGACCTCACCGGGTCGCGGAAGGAATATCTGGACCTCGTGCACGGGATCTCCGATTTTGTCAGCAAGAACCATCATTTCTCGGAATCGGTCATAGTGTTCAGGGACATCATGAACAGTTTCCTTTCCGACAAGGACATGACGATAGACGCGAAGGGGCACATAACTTTCGTGCTCGACAACGGTATGACGATACCCGTGAAGGACATGTCGTCGGGCGAGAAGCAGATATTCATCATTCTGTACAGGCTGCTGTTCCAGACGCTGCCCGGCTCGTTCGTGATGATCGACGAACCCGAGATATCGCTGCACGTGTCATGGCAGCAGAGGATCGGCCCCGTTCTGAAGGACGTCGCGAGGCTCAGGGACCTGCAGATCGTTGCGGCGACGCATTCCCCGCAGATCGTCCACGACGACTGGGACCTTACTAACGAACTGAGGGCTGGAAGTGCGTGAATTCATCCGTGCGTCCGATATTGCGAACGAGATATCGATGAAACGCTCGTTCTTCGACGGGTCCTTCCTTGTTGTCGAAGGGGTCACCGACTGCAGGCTTTACCGGAAGTACACAGACGAGGACGCATGCACCGTGATCGTCGCCCAGTCCAAGGATAACGTAAGAAATTCGGTCAGGGAATCGTATCTGCGGAGGAACGACCGCAAGGTGCTCGGGATAGTGGACAATGACCTCGACACGCTGAAAGGGATAACGCATGCGCGCCCGGTGTTCGGCACCGACTGCCGCGATACCGACACGGTGATGATGAGAAGCTCCGCACTGGACAGCGTCCTGCTGGAATACGCGGACGAGGACAGATTGGAAACGTTCGTGAACAAGTACGGTCAGGTGCGTGATGCCCTCACCGCAGCGTGCTATCCGCTGGGAATGCTGATGTACGTGTCCGATATGCACGAGCATGACCTTTCGTTCAAGGACCCCGACCATTCGCTGTTCGTGGACCGAAAGGGATTGAAGGTGAACATCGAGACGATGATCGACGTATTATTATCGAACTCGCAGCATTCGCATGTCGCGAAGAAGGACCTCGCGGCGCAGCTGAACAGGGAGCTGAAGGATGAGCGCAGCCCGTGGGACGTCTGCCGCGGCCATGACATGATATCGGTGCTTGCGTTCGGACTGCGCGAGATCTTCGGGTCTTACAACTCCAAATATATCAGATCCGGCGAGCTCGGAGGCGCTTTGCGCCTTGCGTACGAAAAGGAAACGTTCCATTCGACCGCGTTATTCCGCGAAACGTCGAAATGGTCGTCGGAGAACAGATTCAGACTGTGGGCCCCGTGATTCAGACGTCCTCTTTCCGTATGCCTTCCGCCGTCTCCATGATCTTCTGCACCCGTCTCTCGCTGTTCTCGAGTATCGTCCTGCAGTGATCCCGTAACTTGACGGCCTTCTCGTATATGTCCAGACTTTTATCCAGATCGAGGCCTCCGTTCTCAAGCATGTCCACCAGTTCTTCGAGTGCCTTGAGACTTTCCTCGAACGTCATTTCGCTTACTTCCTTCATTTCTTCCTCACCTCATTTATCTTCGCTTTGGCGCTTCCGTCCCTCATCCTTATCTCCACATCGGAACCGTATGATATCTGCGACACCGACGTCAGTGTCCTTCCGTCGGCGCCGGTAACGAAACTGTATCCCCTTTCCAGGACCTTCATCGGATTGATCGCGTTCATCCTTTGTTCCGCGGCGTATACGTCCCTCTTCTTATCGGAGACGATCCGTATCAGCGATGCGTCCGCGGACGCCGAGATCTCGTCCATCGCCATGATATATTGGGCGACGGTGTCTTTCGCGCGCCTCGGCGACAGTTTCGCGTCCGGCGTCCTGAACGCCGCGGCCTTTCCGTTCAGCAACGAGCGGACGGCGAACAGCGATCTGCGTGTCATTTCGCTGATATTCCGCATATTCGCGTCGACGGTCTCTTTAGCGCGCCTCGGCGACAGCTTGGAATCCAGGACCTTAAAGTCATTGCGCATCGTTCCGATGCAGTGCATCAGCGAACCCGAGGCGCGCATCATCATGTTGTCAATGTTCCGTATCTCTGACGATATATCGGGCAATGCTGTCTCTGCCGCCGCCGACGGCGTCGGCGCGCGCAGATCGGCCACCAGGTCCGCCACTGTGAAATCGGTCTCGTGGCCGACCGCCGATATCACGGGTATCCGTGACGCGGCTATCGCCCTTGCCACCTTCTCCTCATTGAACGCCCAGAGGTCCTCGGCGGAGCCGCCGCCCCTTCCCACGATCAGAACGTCAACGGGCAGGGTGTTCATTAATTCAATCCCGTTTGCGATGGACGCCGCGGCGCCCTCGCCCTGAACGAGCACCGGGGCGAGAAGTATGTGCGCGGGGAACCTCTTCGCCGAAACTTTGATTATATCCTGTATCGCCGCGCCGGTCGGCGACGTGACGACGCCGACGGTGACCGGGTATTTCGGTATCGGACGTTTCCTCGCGTCGTCGAACAGACCTTCCGCCTTCAGCTTTTTCTTCAGTTCCTCGAGCGCGAGGTACATGTCGCCTATGCCGGACCTCCTCATCGTCGAAACGTTGAATTGATAGGAACCGCGGGCGACGTACATGTCGACGGAACCGAAGGCCAAAACCTTCATGCTCTCCGCGGGTTCGAAGGGCAGAGTGTTCCGCGCCCCTCTGAACAGCGTGCAGCGCACTTCGCTCTTCGTATCCTTCAGAGTGAAATAATAATGCCCGGACGTGTGCTTCGTGAGATTTGAAATCTCACCAGATACCCAAACGTCATTGAGCGACGGGTCCGCCGCCAGGACGGCTTTCGCCCGTTCGTTGAGCTCCGATACTGAAATGACCGCGGACATCGGCCTGAGTACTGCGTCTTTCGTATTTTAGCCTATCAGAAAGATGTTATATCCCTCTTGATATTGGGGCACTCATGAGGGACGACGAGATACGGGACGCAATTGACGTATCGATACGCGACGAGGTCTTTGAGAACGTGCGCAGCATATATCACGCGCAGTACACGATCTTCAATGAGATACGGATCGACAGCATAACTAGGGACGAAGTGCGATGCAGCATGCCCATGACCAACAAGTACAACAGCCTCATGTTCGCGCACGGCGGCGCAACGTATACGGTCGCCGATAACGCGTTCGCGTTCGCCGCCAACCTTTTTGAGAAGCAGATAGCGCTGCAGGGCAACATCGTCTACCATAGGCCGGGAACGGGGAAGAAGCTCGTGGCGGTGACGTCGAAGGTCAGCGAGACGAACTCGGTGTCAACGTATAACGTAAAGGTCTACTCCGATGAGAAGCACATAGCCACCGCGACGTTCATCGGATTCAAGATCAAGGACAGAAAATGATCGGGACGGTACTTTCCGTCATTTCTCCACTTTCGGCCACCTCCCTGTCAACCTTTAATATCCGTAACAGAATGTGACGGTGTGAAGGTTGCCAAGACCATTGACGAGCTGTATGACGAATCGAAAAGATACGATATCGTCATTTCCAATGACGCCGCGCTAGTGACGGCGCTGAACAACCGCATCGATGCGCCGAGGATCGGCAGATTGGCGTCAACCCCGAGGATGATCGCCAAGGACCGCGAGGACGCGATCCTCGAAAAGCTGATGTCTGAAGGCAGATGCACAAGGGACGGAAGATACGGGATAATGGACGACGTCCGCATTTTGGACCTCATAACGAAGGCGACGAAGCACGACATACGTTTCGTTCACGGGGAAGTGGAGAACATCCGTCTTATCAGAAGATACAGGAAGGATGTCGAAAAATATCTGGCCGGAAGGTCCTCGAGGGAGATATACAGGATATACACGGAACTGCCGACATACGAGTTGGTGATGGCGTCCTTCGACCCGTCGGAACATCATACTTATGACGGAAAAAAGGTCGCGGTGATCGGAATCGAGCTTTTTGACGATCTCGATAAGCATTTCATCCCGATGGATTTTGATGATATCTCCTTATTCAAAGAGAATGGCCGCTACGATATCGGAACCGTGTACGCGGTCGGCAACGACAGACAGGTCGCGGAGCACGCGGTCGATATGATCGCCGGACGCAGCACCGAGGACGTCGCCATAGTCATGGACACGCAGGGGGCGATATCCGACGCGGTGCGTTCCGCGCTGTATCGGAAAGGGATAGGATTCAAGAACACACTGAGCGCAAGGGACCTCATCGACGTCAGGGATTTCATGGAGTTCGTGACGAGATCGCTCTCATACGAGATTTTAACGGTTGGCGACGTAAGAGAACTGTTCGCATGCTACGGGGTATGGATGGACAGCAGGTTCGACGAATACTTACTGGACAGGCACGCGAGGATATCGAAGGACGGCGCTAAAGCGCTCTCGGAGAAAATGAAGAATATTAGAGAACACACGTTCTCCGAGCTTTGCGGCGCGATCGTCGGCAAGGGCGCCAATGGGACCGTTAACATGATATTCGGGGAGCTCGGCCTGGGTGATGAACTGATCAATGAAAGGACGGCCGGCCACGCATCGTACCTGATAAACTCGATGGACGGGATAAAGCACAACGCGCAGATCCCCGACAATGAGAGACGCGGCGTTCTCCTGACGGACTGCCGCAATTCGGCGTTCATCGATCGGCCGTTCGTCATATACGTGAACATGGACGGCGCCTGGTCGGGGTCCGCTGCCGGTGAAAGTTATATCGACCGCGCCGAAGAGGATGAGAAGGAAAGACAGAGGTTTCAGATACTCCTGCAGCAGGGTTCCGTGAGGATGCATCTCGTCAACACGATGAAAGGCGGCAAGGAGGCGAGGCCTTGCACGCTCTTCGACCGTCTGAACACCGACGCGGACGGCGTGATGAGAAAGGTCTCATCGTTCGGCGACCTCGTTAACACGACGGTCGTCAGGGGCGCATGGTGCTCCCCCGGCGCACCGCCTGCGAATGACAGGCATCCTGCCGGCGGCACGGACGGCGACATACGCAGATTCTCGAAGTCGACGATGAACCTCTATGTCACATGCCCGATGGCGTACATGTTCGGAGAACTTGTCGGGCCGCCGGACACCGAGGGCATCGTCTTCGGCAACATGGTCCACGAGTTCGCGGAATTCTGCCTCTGCTATCCCGACATCGCAAGGACGAATATCGAAACATGCACGGACATACTCGCCGACGCGTGGGCGGGGATATCGTGTCCCGAGAAACGGGAGCTCGACAGATCGAGGATACGGGTGTCGATGACCAATGTGTCACGGTTCATTGATTCCCTGAACATCGCGGTGCAGCTCACCGACGCACCGAAAGGCAGAAGGAACCCGTTCTTCGAGCACTTCGGAAAAGATCAACGAACGGACATCATGGAAAGGTCGTGCCGTTCCGACGCGACCCCGCTGGAGGGGAGGTTCGACCTGCTGTACGGCAACCGCATAATTGATTACAAATCGGGAAGGCCGTACAATGTCGATGATATCGCGAAGAAGATGGATGCGTCCAAAAAGAACGATTATTACGAGCTGCAGCCGTTCGTTTATCTCTCGATACTCGACGACATGCTCGGAGGCACCGGGAAGAAGGAGTTCATTCAATTCTATACGACGGACAATGATGTCGAATCTGCCAACGACCCGGACTTCAACATCATGAAAAATGCAAGAACCATCTCGCTGCTGAGCCGCGAGGACATCGTCCGTAACGGGACGGTGCTCAGAATGGTGTGCACCAGGAAGACCAGCGACATCATTACGGAACTCGGCAGCAGATTCGGGAGCGCGCTGCTGGCCGCCGGCGTCGGGAACCCGGAGAGGTGGGCCGGGGATACGGAACTTTTTGAAAGGATCATGGCGATGCACGGGAAGCGGACCAAAGCGGCACGCGAGGAAACTGAAAAAGTTATCCGGGATTCCGCCAAGCTGCTGATGAGATGCTTCATCGTGATCGATGACGAGAACAGAATAATCATCCCGGGAGAATCGATCGGGAGATTCAAGGAATACGCGCGTAAGATACACAAGAGGGCGAACGAGCAGCAGCACAGCGGTTTCCCGTACACGCCGAGGAAGGGATGCGACAGATGCTATTTCCGGCAGATATGCACAAGGGGCGGTGACGATGACGAATCTGAATGAGCGCCAGCAGAAGATCGCGGAGACGACGGACGGCATCGTCGCCGTGGATGCCGGGCCGGGCACCGGGAAGACGCACACCATCGTGCAGAGATACCTTAACATCCTCAGAAAGGAGGTTGCCCCGTCCGACATCCTTCTGCTGACGTTCACCAACAACGCCGCCCTGGAGATGGAGGGGCGCGTGAAGAGCGAGATGCTTTGTTCGTCTGCGGACGCCGATGCGTCCGCCGTCCGCTCGTCGACGTTCGATGCATTCTGTCTGCGGGTGGTGATGGAATCGCCGGAAACGGTGAAAGAGTTCTTCAAGACGAAGGAAACACTTACGAGGAACGCCAGGCTTGTGCAGAATGAGACCATTGACCAAGAATATTTCAGGAACGTGTACACCCGGTTCATCAGAAGATACGGGCACATATACGGAAATATACCGGCGATCGTCGGAACGTCCGCGTCGGATGTGTACGACGTCATCCAACGGCTGATGGCCATCGGCATCGCGCCGACGCACGACGAGGGATGGTTCGGGCGCAGCAGGGACTCGCTGTTCGGGGACACCGAAAAGCTTATCGAAAAGTTATCAAAGAATACCGAGAGAGCGAACGTGCGGTACTCCGCGGCGGCCAACGACCTGCCGCCGGACAGAAGACTGGATGAGGTGACCGGGGAAATGATAAAGGAGGCCGCGAACGACCCGAGGGCGCTTCTCCTGCGGTTCATCAACGGCGTCTATTACGAATACATACGATCGTCGATATCCGACAACAGGCTGACGTTCGGCCTGAACGCGCTGTTCGCGTTCATCATCCTTTACTCGAGCAAGCGGGTCAGGAAGATGATGTCCTTCCGTTACGTAATGGTGGACGAGTTCCAGGATACGAACGAACTGCAGTTCATGATATCGCTCCTGATCCTCCGTGAACCGAACCTCTGCGCCGTCGGCGACTGGAAGCAGGGAATCTACGGATTCAGGTACGCGAGCGTCGACAACATGATACATTTCAGAGAGCGCCTCGCGGAAATGACGAGATTCCTGAACAAAGGGGAGAAACGTGTCGTTCCGTTCGACGGCGAACCTGTTTCGCTGCCGCTGACCGAGAACTACAGAAGTTCGCAGACGGTCATCGACGCCGCGTTCAGGACGCTCCGGTGCAGGGCAAGGAAGGATGAGACGATCGACACCGCATACCTTGACGCGAACGTGACGCAGCTGACGGCGTTCAGGGACCACGGCGGATATACGCACGCGGAAAGACTGCATGCGGAAACATACGACAAGGAAAAGCTTGCGATATTGCAGAGGATCACCGAATACGTAACGGACCCGCGGTACCGCATCCCCGTTTACGATGCCGACGGAAATATCATCCGCGACAGACAGCCGGAATACGGCGACATCGCGGTATTGTGCAGGGCGAACAAGATGTGCATCGACATAAAGAACGAAGCCGACCGTTACGGGATACCGGCGCATCTCCAGGGCGATGTCAGCATCATGGACACCCGCGAGGGAAAGCTTGTGCTCGCCTGGCTGAGATACATCAACAACCGCACCGACCTCCGCGGCCCCGTGACGATACTCGCCGACTCGGGATACACGCTCGCGGAGCTGCGCGCGATGTTCCCCAGGCACGGCGTCCCGTGCATACCCGACGGGATGGAGAGGCATCGCGAGACGCTGAGGACGAAGAGACGGAGGATAAACGACCTGCTGACGTCGATATTCGCATACCACGGATTGAACAACGATATCACGCAGTCCATAATCTCAACGATATCGTCAACGCACAGCGGCAGCATGCTGACGATATCGGAGATGATCGGGCTCATCGAAACGGATATGAAAAGGGGATCGAGATACAACGTCGACGCGCCGCTTGACGGCCGCTCCGTTATGATACAGACGATGCACAAATCGAAGGGGCTCGAATATCCGATCGTCATCGTCGGGGGGCTGACGATGAGCAAGATGCCGCTCGACAAGCATGATGATTCGGTGATCGCGTTCGACCCGCTGTACGGCGTGCGCCTGAAGAACGATTACGTTGTGACGGGCAAACATCACAAGGTGTTCAAATGCTGGAAATGGAACATCATCGACAGTCTTCCGCCGGACCGCGACGAGGAACGGAGATTGTTCTTCGTGGCGCTGTCGCGCGCCAGGCAGTACATAACGATGACCTGCTTCGGCACCAAGCCGTCATATTTCATCAGGGACGTCTGCGACGGCGAAATGACCGATACGGACCCGATACTTGAGAAGCGGGAGCGGACCGTGACGGCGGCGGTGAACGAAAGACCGTCCGTCCCGGGATATGAGCCCCGTATGAACCGGATATCCCTGCACGACATCATGGGCGCATACGAGGAGAGCGGCGGAGGAAAGGGCGCCGATCACGGGATACGCGTCCACAAGGATGCGCAGAGGATAATGTCCGGGATGATCCCGAGCGTCAGCGATGATGAGACAAGATACATCAGAAAGATATACGATTCCCTGAAGGGCGCGGAGATACTGACGGAAACGGATTGTTCCCTTCCGATGAAGGACACGGTCATCGCCGGGCGCATCGACATGCTGGCGATATTCAAGGACCGCGTGGAGGTCCATGATTTCAAGACCGACATGAATCGTGACAACGAGCCGCGTTACCGTATTCAGATGAGCGTTTACGCGCACGCCGCGTCGTCGCTCGGGAAGCCCGTGGTATGCGTGATCGACTATGTGTCGCAAGGCATCTCCGTTACCGTGGAACCGATCGGCATCGACGAGATTTATCAGCGTATCGCCTCCTTCGCGGGCGGATGACCTCACACGTTTTTTATAAGCGTGTGCGATTTACGTATATGGAATTCGAGGGACTGACGGACAGCCAGGTTGCCGAAAGGATCTCCAACAAAGAGATCAATTCCGTGGAGCCTGTCGTCAGCAGGACCTATTTTGATATCGTCACCAGAAATGTTCTGACGATATTCAACCTCATACTGTTCTCGCTGGGCGCCGTTCTCCTTTATTTCCACGAGATCCCGAGCGCATTGGCGGCGGTCGGGATGATAACGATAAACATCGTGATCGCGACGATACAGGAGATCCGGGCGAAGCGCCGATTGGATAAGATCGCGCTGCTCATGAGGCCGAAGGTGGCCGTCATCAGGAACGGCATCGAGGAGGAGATAGATCAATCGATGATCGTGAAGGACGACGTGATCCATCTCCGGAGCGGCGACCAGGCGCTGGTCGACGGCGTCCTCCTTAAGGTCCGTTCCATAGAGATGGATGAATCCCTGCTGACCGGAGAATCCCGGACAGTGAGAAAAAAGGCCGACGACATGATATACTCGGGCTCTCACTGCGTCACCGGCGAAGGATATTATCAGGTGACCGTCTTCGGAGACAGGACGTTCGCGGCGAAGATGCTTGCGAGCGCGAAGAAATTTGACAACAAACTCAGCCTTTTGCAAATGGAGACCGGCGCGGTGACCAAGTTCATGATGGCCATCGCATTGGTCTATCTCGCGGTGATGATCCTTTGGAACGTCCTCACGACGCACAGCATCGTCGACATCAACAGCGCAGAGAGCGCCAAGATGGCCGAGGTCATTCTCGACATGGTGCCCATCGGGCTCTTTCCGATGCTTGTGATCGCGTATATGATCGCCGCTGTGCGCATGTCCGACTCTGGCGTCCTCCTGCAGAGGGCGAACGCAACAGAATCGATAAGCCACGTGGACACCGTCTGTATGGACAAGACGGGAACGATAACCACGAACCGTCTGGTATTCAACAGCATCACCCCCGTGACCGATCTGGCCCTGGCGGAACATTACGCGACGGTGTTCGCATCCGCCACCGGCAGCAGGAACAAGACGATAGACGCGATAGCGAACAGATACGGAAAGACCGAGACGGAACTCGTTGACGAGATAATGTTCTCTCCCGAGCGCAAATATTCCGGCGTACGCGTTATCGAAGGCGATGACGAAGTGATGCTGATAATGGGGGCGTTCAATGTCCTCTCCAGGAATATGACCGATACCAAGGGCATCGAGAATGCCGTGAAAGAATATTCCTCGCGCGGGCTGAGGGCCGTTGTCCTCGCGACCGGTGCGGGCGGCGGATTCTATGACGGAGACGTTCCGATACTTCCCGATCTCGAACCTGTCGCGGTTATAGCGATCGAGGATGAGGTAAGACCGGACTGCAGGGATACGATGAACAAGTTCATCGACAACGGCATGGAGATCAGGATATTATCGGGCGACGACCCCGAGGCCGTGAACTCGCTGTTCATGATCGCCGGGCTCCCCGGCGAAAGGAAGATACTTTCCGGCGATGAGCTTGATAAGCTGAGCGATCCCGCGAGGAAGGAAAGGATACTTGAGACGAACATCTTCGGACGCATGAAGCCCGATCAGAAGCAGATGGTGATAAAAACACTGAAGGACAGCGGGAGATACGTCGCAATGGTCGGCGACGGCGTGAACGATGTGAGGTCGCTGAAAGAGGCCAACGTCGGTGTGGCGCTGCAGAGCGGGAGCGGCGCCGCGCGCGGGGTGGCCGACATGGTACTTATGTCGGATGATTTCTCGGCATTGCCGAAGGCCATGATCGAGGGCAACCGCACCGTGTCGGGGATGCGCGACATACTGAAGATGTATCTTTCCAGGAACTTCGTGATATGCCTGCTCGTCTTCCTTACGATAATCCTGTTCCACGCGCCCCCGCTCGTTCCGATAACGGCGACGTTCTATGCCATCATCGGTCTTTCGATCGGGTCGTTCTTCATGGTGGTATGGGCGAAGCCGTCGAAGGTCGAGGGCTCGATCTTACCGGAGGTGCTCAGGTTCGCGATACCGACGGCGATCCTGATAACGATATTCGGGATGCTGCTGTACTCGTTCTTCCATATCGGTATGAGCCATCATCTGTTCGACGGGATATTCAGGGTCGACCTCACATCAGGCGATCTCGCGCTGTTCGGTTTCAACAACGCCACAGAGGACGCCATCCCGGAGATCGTCGCACGCAACTCGCTGCTGCTGTTCCTTGTCGTCGTGGCGATAGCGCAGATGACGGTCGTCGTCCCGCGGTTCAGATTCTTCTCCGTTGACGGAAGGATCGCAAAGGACATCAAACCGACCATACTCGCATTCCTTCTCTTCGGCCTGCTTGCGCTGGCGTACTGGGGGGTGTTCAACTATCCCGTGTTCTCTGAGTTCGTCGATATACCGCCGCTGCCTTGGCCGATCTATGCGGTCACGATCGGGGTGGCGGTCGCATGGTTCTTCGTCACGCGATGGGTATTAAGGAACGGGATACTCGAGAAGGCCACCAACTTCACCGAATGGCTGTATTCGCTGCGCCTCAAGAGCATCCGCAAGAAGAAGGATCAGTAGTGCCCCGTTCTGTAAAGTTCCAGTAAGATGTATGACGCCATCACGGCATCCGACAGCGCCCTGTGCGCCTGCTTTCCGGCGATCCCCGCCGGGTCTCCTTTGACGATCATGGAGTACGCCTGGTCGAGCCTCGGATATTTGTAATCCTCGTACATCCCCGGCAGTCTGCAGACGTCCTTGGACGCTATCATGACGCATTTGAACGGAACGATGATATCGCGCAGGGACCACGGCTGTCTGTACAGGAACTTGTCGAAATCAAAGGAATAATTGAAGCTTGTGACATTCTTTCCGCTGAGTATCCGCGAGACATCGCGCACCACGTCCGCTTCAGGCGGCGCATTGCGGACCATTTCCGCGGTGAGGTCGGTGTTCTCGAATATCCACGCGTGCCTGAGCTCATTGTTCCACTTCGAGGTATCGTGGCCGACGATCGATGAATATACCGTGTCGACGCTGTCCCCGCCCAAGGTGACCCTGCATATCGCGATATCCACGACCTTATCCTTGGGCGCGCCGTCGAGGCCGGTGGTCTCGGTATCGATGACAAAGACCTCCGGCATGCAGAACTCGTCAAGTTTGCTCATTCTCTTTATCATCCGTATCCCCCTTGCCGCAGAGCCTCAGTATCGACCTTGTGCGCAATGTGTTGACCGCGGTCAACCCCGCGCCGAGTGCGATAAAGACGAATACGCATATAAATGCCAGCATCCCGGGCCCTCCGGGGTCCGCGGCGATGATCGCTCCGCCGTCATTTTTATGATCGATCTTGTCATCGTCATCTTTATCGTCATCATTATCATCTGCGGCGGGAATGTTTTTCATGATGCCGTCAATGTATAATGTCACCGTTTCCGCGACGAGAATATATTCCAGAGGGACGATATATCTGCCTTCCGCGTCTTTTTCAATGTAGAGCCTCCCGTCCCCGAGGGTCATGTATATCGAGATCCCGGAGACATTGTATCCCTCCTCCGGCGTGACAGCGAAACCCGTCCTGCCGATCTTTCCGAAAAGGATCCCGTCCGGATCGAATGAGTGTTCCA
The DNA here is from genome assembly GCA_031254685.1 of Methanomassiliicoccaceae archaeon. Classification (GTDB taxonomy): domain Archaea; phylum Thermoplasmatota; class Thermoplasmata; order Methanomassiliicoccales; family Methanomethylophilaceae; genus Methanomicula. The sequence continues at coordinate 19,607 of JAIRTZ010000103.1, read as the reverse complement.
GATCTGTCGCATATCTTACCGTACCGTCGGATCCCTCGGATACGTCGATCATCACCAGATCGCGTACCGGGTCCGCAACGAGACCTTCGATGAATAAGGTCACCGATGGCGACGCGAGAAGCGTCTCCAGCGGAACGATGTATTTTCCGCTGCCGTCCTTCCCGACCGCCGTCGCGATGCCGCCGACCGTCATGTACACCTCTATGTCCGATGACGAATAATCCGTCATCAGCGTGATCGCGAACCCCGTCTTATCGATGATGCCGGACAGACGGCCGTCCTTGTCGAATGAGTGCGGCCCGTCTATCGAATACTTGGCAATCCCGTAATAATATCCCGATCTGTCGGCGATGGTCATCTCCCGTACCGGGTCGGCAACGAGGCCTTCGATGCATAATGCGATGATATCCGCGTCGAGAAGTGTCATCAGCGGGATCATATATCTGCCGTCCCCGTCCGTTTCGAGAAGCGTCCTTCCGTCAGCGAGGATCATGTATATCCTGATGTCCGATCCCTTGTAATCCTCCGAGAGGGCGATCGCAAATCCTTTGCTGTCGATATCCGCGTACAGAACGCCGTTCGTATCGAACGAGTGCTCCCTGTCAATCGAATACTTGGCGTTCCCGCAGTGCATTCCCGATGGGTCGGCGATTGTCATCTCACGTATCGGGTCGGCGACGAGGCCTTCGATGCATAATGCGATCTTATCCGCGTCGATGAGCGTCCGGAGCGGAATGACATATCTGCCGTCGCCGTCGGTCTCGAGGAGCGTCCTTTCGTCACCGATGAGCAAATAGATCGCGATGTCCGAGTTAATGTAATCTCTCATCAGCGTGATCGCGAATCCCGTCTTGTCGATATCCGCGTAGAGTGTGCTGCCGTCGAACGAGTGCTCCCTGTCTATCGAATACTTGGCGTTCCCGTAGTATGTTCCGGATGCGTCGATGATCGTCATCCCGCGTAGCGGGTCGGCGACGAGGCCGTCGATGCTCAGCGTCACGATGTCCGCGCCGAGGATGATCTCCACCGGAACGATGTATTTTCCGCTGCCGTCCTTCGTGAGGTATATCCTTTCGTCACCGAGTGCGACATAGATCTCAATGTCGGACCTGACGTAATCTCCGAGCAGCGTAAGCACGAATCCCGTCTTGTCGATATCCGCGTAGAGTGTGCCGGCGCAGAAGATGTGCGCCCTGTCTATCGTATACCTGATCGTACCGTCGAATGTGTCCGATGTGTCGACGATGACCATATCCCTGACCGGATCGGCGACGAGGCCGTCCATGTACACCGTCACGGTCGATGAGTTCAGAAGGTGCTGCACCGGAATGATATATCTGCCGACCTCCTTCGTAAGGGCCGTCTTCTTGCCGCCGTCGATCACGTACAGCTATATCTCCGATGACAGGTAATCCTTCTTCAATGCGACAAGGAAGCCCCACTTGTCGACCTGCGCCGTCAGAGTGCCCTCGCCATCGAACGAGTGCTGCCTTTCGATCAGATATTTTCCTGCGGGGTCGTAAAATTCCGATGTGTCGATTATCTTCATCTCGCGTACCGGATCGGCGACGAGGCCTTCGATATACACCGTCACGGTCGTCGCGGCGATGATGTGCTGCAGCGGAACGATATATCTGCCGCCCTCCTTCGCAAGCACCGTCCTTTTCCCGGCATCCATCACGTACAGCTGTATGTCCGATCCCTCGTAATCCTTCTTCAGCGTAAGTGCGAAGCCCCTCTTGTCGATCTGCGACGAGAGAATGCCTGAGGCGAAGGTATGCGTCCTGTCTATCGAATATTTTATTGCGCTGTCGTTCGTGTTCGATCTGTCCTCGATCTTCATGTTACGTACCGGGTCGGCGACAAGACCGTCGATGTTCACCGTCACGGGGCCGCCGAACACAAGGTAACTCTGAGGCACCTGATATCTGCCGCTGCCGTCCTTCGTCAGGAATATCTTGTCATTCCCTGACGTGATGTACAACGATATGACGGAACTTTTGTAGTCCTCCTTCAGCGTTACCGCGAAGCCTTTCCTGTCAACGTAGCCGGAAAGGGTGCCGCCGGCGTCGAACGTGTGCTGACTGTCTATGGAATATCTCACAGTACCCTCATTCGTCCCCGATCTGTCTATGATCGTCAGCGGGTTGCGCACGGATACCGTGACCGTCCCGTTATCCGATATCGCCCACGTCTTGCTGAAATCCCATGCGGGGAATGTTGCTGATGACAATTTTTCGGACGCCGGTATCTTCGTCGCCGTGTGGCTTCGATTCCCGGTCACCGGAAGGCCTGCCGAGATGTCGGTGTAATAACAGGCGGTCAGGGTTACGGGGTCGCTCTTCGCCATTCCGACGATCTGGCCTGCATAACGCACCCCGCCGGCATTCTGTATGCTGTTGAGTGTCGCAGTGACCGTCCCGCCCGCGGTGACGGAGGCCCTGTTGTACGCCCTCTTTATCTCGATGTTCCCGAGCCTGCCCGCTATTCCCCCGGCGGACAGGTCGAACGTGAATGACTGAACATCCTTCTCCGCTATCGTCTTCAGCGTCCTGTGCGTAAAGTCGCAATCGGCGGCAACCGCCCCGTAGTTGTACACATCTGAGATAATGCCCTTCTGCGCCGAGCCGACGATGCCGCCGGAGGAGGTGACGAACGTTTCGTTCAGGGTTGCGGTGATGTTGTCCAGATATTGGGTGTGATCGATCTTTACGAAATAGCTGCTGAGCGCGGACACAAGGCCGGTATTCCCGGAGGAGGAGACGTCCGCGGTCTCCGTGTATCCGAGGAGCCCTCCGGCATAGTTGCACGCGGAGATATTGAATGTGCATTTGTATTTGTTGGACGCGTCGAACGGATCGTTGGAAACGTTGTATGTGAACGACGAATTCAGCGAGGATATCACATTGCCGGTATTTTCGCATCTGTACATGTATCCGGTCCCGTATCCGGCTATCCCGCCGGTGTACGATGCCGCTTCAAAATTAAAATTACGGGTGATGTTCAGGAATCCGGACATGCCGGTGAAGAGGTAATATTTAGCTAATTCCGTTTCCGAGAGCACCGTGGCCTCGTTCCGGCATGCGATCACCGATGTGCCGGGAGCCGCGCAGCCGACGATGCTGCCGGTGTAGGATGCGAGCGTCTGGGGCGGCGAGGTCACGTACTGGTAAGAATTCTTGCTGACGGCGTTCGTGAGAAAATATGATGCGTTGTCATTTTTCGATAATATCGTGACATCGTATATCGTTCCGCTCCCGGTCTTGCCGAAAAGACCGGTGCAGGCGTCGTCGGGACCCGTTGAGACGACCTTTATACCGGTAATGGAACGTCCGTTGCCGTCATAGGTGCCGACGAACGGTACGTCATTCGTACCTATCGGCGTGAAGTTCCCCCTTATCGGGGCGGATACGGACATATCGGCAGCGGCGGCCTTTGAAAAGTTCACGGCGATCCCGAAGCTGTTCCCTTCGATGGTCCCGGTCGCGGCGAGAGAGTTGGAGTCCTTCAGCGTTCCAGTATCAACTTCGAATTCTACAAGTTTGCCCTGAATCTTCACGGCCACCGGATTTCCGTTCAGATACAGTTTCACAGACGTGGCCGTGCTCACCGTTTTGGCATTCACGGTTATGGTGCCCTTCACCTTTCCGCCGGAGACGGATGTCAGCACGTATGCCTTGTCCCCCGGGAAGGCCGTGTCGCTGAAAACAATGTCGGCGGTCTGTCTGTAGGTCGCGCCGCTGTGGTTCTGGTACGACGCGGACATGGTCCGCAGGTCGGCCGCCGAGGATATCAGATACGGGTCTGCGCCCGTCCCGTTCCCCGCGAGCCCGGGTATCTTTCCGGCGCCTGACGCGCTCTCCCCGATGACAGCGGCGGCCAGCGGCAAAGCGGCCACCAGCAGTATGATAAGCACTGTATGGATCTTCATTAACTCCCCTTGTAGTATAATTATGATATTTACTATAAAATACGTTTTACTACATGTAATGATTAACTGTATTATATCTTGACGACCATCGGGAAAATATGACGGCCAGCATAATTTTCGGAGCTGAAAAATTACTTGCGGAAAGCGGCGTTACGATAGAGGCCGCGATGATCTCCGCGGGCAGATTCCCGGATGCCTTCATCTTCTTTTCGAACGGCAGGCCGGTGCCGATGACCGCCGTCCTCAAAGACGGCGACGTCATCGAAACGGTGCGTGTCGCATCCGGCGGATGATCATTCCGTAAGTTTGATTATGCCTTCCATGTCGATGTGCTCCGCGATATCCTCGAGCATCATGTCCAATGCCTCGACGTACGACCCGATCTTATCGTCCCTGTGCTCGTGCCGTATCCCGCATGGCGAATCATCCTCCTCCGGCAACGAAACGGAGATGTGCGGGAGCACCCCCATGCATCTCATCCCCGTAAGCGATTCTATGCGGTCGATCCCGCTTTTCAGGATGTCCTTGTCGCCGTAGTACTTGTTGATGATGAAACCCTTCATCAAACGGCGGCCCTCGTCGCCGATAAGCCTCCACGTTCCGTAAATTCCGGCGAATACGCCTCCCTTTTCGATGTCGCCGATCAATATCATCGGTATGTCCCTTGCGACTGCGAAATTAATATTGGCTATGTCATTCTCGCGAAGGTTTATCTCCGCCGGGGACCCGGAACCTTCGACGACCACCGCGTCGAACTTGTCGCATAGCTCGTCATAGACCTTCAGCGCGTGCGCGAACTTTGCCTTCCTGTCCATTTTGTCGCCGTCGGCGCCGTTCGCGATCGTCCGCAGCTTACCGCCGGACGGTTTGATGAGTATCGGGTTCATCCTTCCGTTCGGTTTGAGGTCGGAGGCCCATGCCTGTAACGCCTGACCTATGCCTATCTCGGCACCGTCGTCGGTGACGAATGAGCGCGACGAGAGATTCAATGCCTTGAACGGCGTGACCATCACCATCTTGGAACGGAGATATCTGCAGAACAGCGCGGATATGAGCGTCTTCCCGGCGCTTGACGACGTTCCCACGAACATCACTCTCATTTCGAAACCCCCAGTGTCCTGTCGAATTCTTTCATGTTCAGAGACCTCTCGAACACATCCGCAAGCTCGTCGAGCGTCCCGTCAAGTATCCTGTCGTACGGGACGTCCGAATATTTCGAAGGTAAGAATTTTCCGGTCATCTTAAGCAAATGAACTCTGAACGCCGGCTCGTCGAACAGTCCGTGCACGTACGTTCCGAACAGTTTGTCAGCGATCCTTGCGGAACCCTCGTTCACCGTAACGTCGCCTTCCCTGAGAATGAACAGAGGTTCCTCGTGCGTCACCGTTGTGCCGGCGTGAAGTTCGTAACCTTGGATGTCCCCTCCGTTCGCCGCCAATGCGCCTTTGACCTTTTTCCTTTTTCCGCCGCCAGCCTTCCATTCGGTGACCGCGTCGAACAGTTTCAATCCCTCGGCCTCCGGCACACCGTCGCTTTCTATGCCGTCGGGGTCGCGGAGGGCCGCGCACATTAACTGATAGCCGCCGCACAGGCCGACTATCGGCACCGTCCCTTTTCTTTCGGTTATCGCTTTATCCATCCCGCAGGAACGCATCCATCTCAGCGCATCCATCGTATCCTTTGTGCCCGGGATGATTATTATGTCCGCATCCTTCAGATCGTTCGGGTCCGCGGTGTACCTTACGGAAACGTTCTCGTGGTACAGCGGATCTATGTCCGTGAAATTGGCCATCCTCGGAAGTTTGATCACGATTATCCTCACACCGGGCGCCGCGGTGTTCTGCATGGTCATCGAATCCTCTTTGGGCATCGGCATCTTGATGTTCGGTATCACCCCGAGGACGGGTATGCCGAGTATCGATTCCAATTCCCTTATCCCGGCGTTCAGCGAGGATGGGTCGCCGTGCATGTTGTTCAGGATTATCCCTTTCATCCTCTTTCTGTCCTCGGGGGATAACAGTTCGACGGTGCCGAGGGCATACGCGAATCCGCCGCCCCACTGCATATTGACCACAAGTATGCAATCCGCGTCCGCTATCTCTGCGGCGCGCATGTTCGCTATGTCCTTATCATAAATGTTTATCTCCGCCGGTGACCCCGCGCCTTCCATCACGACGTACTCGTACCTCATCTTCTGCGTGCGCACCGCGTTCCTTACGGCGTCGGTGCCCGCTGTCGGGACGAATTTCTCATAATACGAATTGACATCGAAATCTTTGAAATGCTTCCCGTTGACGATCGCCTGCGTGTTGCGTCCCTTCATCGGCTTCAGGAGTATCGGGTTGATGTTGTGGTCCGGATGCCTCATCCGGGCGGCCTTCGCCTGCATGATCTGTATGGACGCAACTTCGGAGCCGTCCGAAGTTATCATCGAGTTGAGACTCATATTCTGAGTCTTCATCGGCGCCACCGAAAAACCTTTTCGTGATATTATGCGGCATATCGCCGCCGCTGTTATTGATTTCCCGGCGTCGGACGTCGCACCGACGACCATGATCGCCTTCCCGGGGACCATGAACCTTTCCTTCGCCTCATCAAGCAGCCCGCGCAATCTGCTGTCCGCGGGATCCTCTATCCTGAGCTCTTCGATCCTTGACGCGATGTACCTGCAGACCGGCGTCCTGTGCATGAGGTGGCAATACAGACAGCTCCAGTACTTTCCCTTGGAAGTTGTTATCTCCTCCCCCAATTCCGTATCCCCGCAGGGATGGAACGGGCAGAAGCAATACGTGCAGTCCTGCCCGGCGTAATGGCACGGTCCGTACTCGCACTCGGGGTTCGGACCGGTCCATCCCCTGTCGATCTCCTCTTTGACCTTCTTCAAACAATCCATGGCGGTGGATGTATCATCCATCTCTCATATAGATTTGATTGTACGGACCCTTGAAAAGGATGCTCGGAAATTAGTTTTTTAATTGTTTGATGAAAACACTCCGTTCAAGTTAGTATAACTCTCCCGAATAAGGTACGGAACGGCACAACGCTTTTGTTATTGTATCTCTTTTCCGTCACCTGTATGATGACATCGTTCCCTCCGATCAACGGAGATTGGCTGAAACGGGCGAGAAGAAGATACGCCGCGTCGTTCATGGGCGGCGAGTTCGACCGGATACCCGTTGACCCGATGATGCTCTCCCATGCGACGGTCGCATGCGGATACACGATACGTGATTTTTACGAGAGGCCGGAATTAGGCGCGCACTGCCTTGCGTACGCGCAGGAGATGTACGATCTGCTTCCGGTGACGAAATATTATTTCGCGCATCCCTGGCTGCCGGAGCTCGGCGTGAACCTGAAGTTCATGGACAAGACCGCGCCCGTTCCCGTGAACACCGTCGTGAACTCGCCGGAGGATGTTGAAAAGCTGCATATACCGGACCTCAGGGAGATCGAAAGGGGATTCACTTACGGGAGGCTCACCGGCGCGTCCCGTTACATAAAGGAGAAGCTTCCGGAGATGTTCGTCCCGCTCGCGTACTGTCCGGAACCGGTGGGTTCCGCCGCGGAACTGTGCGGGGTGGAAGAGTTCCTGATGTGGACCGAGACGGAACGCGACCTCGTGAAGAAATTGATCGACGTGTACGTGGAAACGGCGATCACGGGCGCGGAGGCGCTGGCGAACGCATACGGGAGCGCGCTGATAAGCACCGGCTCCGTGCTTGAGAACAGCGATACGATGCCGCCGGAGACAATAAAGGACATCTCGCCGCCGGCACTGGAGAAATTGGTCAAAGGATGTCTGATGAAGGGCGCCGGACCGCAGGTGTTCTATCATTTCTGCGGCAACTGTTCATTGGATTACGAACTGTATGTGAACGAACTCGTGATCACGCCGTTCACGATAATGCAGATGGGGTATTTCGACAGGGAACCGTTCCCGGCAAGGATCATGAAGGAAAAGTTCGGAACGCGCGCTACGATAATGCCCTCCGTGGATACAAAATTGTTCATCCTTCCCGACCAAAATAAGATCTATGAACAGGCGGGGAAACAATTGACCGAGGGGCGCGACAGCAAGATGGGGTGTATACTCGGAACGTGCTGCGAGGTCCCTCCGAATTCGTATCCCGCGAACATCCGTACGCTTGTGAAGGCGGCCGAGGACTTCGGAAGGTACGGCTCTTGGTAATTCCCCGGCCTCGTTCCGTTTTTAGATAATTTAAGACCGAACTTTGACAAAGCTTTATAAACAACTTATATAATTACGGTCTAAGGGAAAGCACTCAGAAGCTTCCTATTCACTATCACAATCACATACCCGCCCAGGAAGGCGGTATAAAAGTCAAGAATCGGTCGGCGGTCCCCAGGAAGGGGCCGTGACAAAATGATACGAGGCCGTGGTTAACGGACTGATACGGAGAGGATCCGTGTACGCGACAAGCGTGCGAACGCCGGAAGATAGAGGCTTTTCCCAAAGAAGAACCGGAGAGTTTACAAATGAACAACATAGATCCAAACACAACGAAATATATGATCAAGGCCAGGCTCACAGCCGACGGCATAGTGGAGAAACCCGACGTCGTCGGCGCGATATTCGGCCAGACCGAGGGATTGCTGGGTGAGGAGCTCGATCTCCGCGACCTGCAGAAGTCCGGAAGGATAGGCAGGATCGAGGTGGAGGTCACTTCCAAGTCCGGGAAATCCGACGGGCTGGTCTACATATCGTCAAGCCTCGACCAGGTCGAGACCGTGGTGCTCGCTTCCGCATTGGAAACGATAGACCGCGTCGGACCCTGCAAAGCGGCCATCAAGGTGCTCGGCATCGAGGACGTGCGCATAACGAAGCGCGAGAAGGTCATCGACCGTGCGAAGGAACTTCTCAACGACCTGATAAAGCAGTCGAAGGGAACGAGCTCCGACCTTACCGATAACATAAGGCAGAGCATACAGGTCGAGGAGATCACATCATTCGGAAAGGACAAGTGCCCGGCCGGGCCCAATGTCAAATCATCGGAGGCGATCATAATCGTCGAGGGCAGGTCCGATGTCCTGAACCTTCTGAAAGCGGGAATAAAGAACGCAATAGCCGTCGAGGGAACGAACATCCCGCAGACGGTGCAGGACCTTTCCCGCGAGAAAGTCGTCACGGCATTCGTGGACGGCGACAGGGGCGGAGAACTGATACTCAGGGAACTGTTCCAGGTCGCAGAGGTTGATTTCGTCGCACGCGCCCCGCGCGCTCACGAGGTCGAGGAACTGTCTGCGAAGCAGATCGTCAAATGCCTGCGCAACAAGGTCCCGGGAGACCAGTACATGGAGATGAACGGCCTCGTGGACGATGACGATAAACACGATGACAGACCGCGCCGCGAGAGGCGCGAGGAACGCGGCGAGAAGCGTGAGGAACGCGAGGAACGCCATGAGAAACGCGAGAGGCGCGATGACCGCGGCGAGAAGCGTGAGGAACGCAATGAGAAGCGCGAGGACCGCGAGGACCGTCACGAGAGACGCGAGAGGCGCGATGACCGCGAAGAGAGAGGAAAGAGAGAGCTTCGCGACAAGAGACCGAAGTTCAATTCCGAGGCCGCCGAGAAATACAAGAAGAAGCCGGCCGAGGAAGAATCGGAGGAATCATCCGAAGATAACGTGACGGAAGAGCCGCAGGAGAGGGCGCCGCGCGGAGACCGTGAGGAAAAGAAGACGAGAGGCACCGGGGGCCGCGGAAAGAAAGAGGCCGTGAAACAATCGAAGGTCCTTTCGCCGGAGCAGGAGAAGCTCCGCGACATGCTGCTTGAGATGTCGTCAACGCACAACGCGAAGATATTGGACTCTGAGAACGAGACAATAAAAGAGGTTGCCGTGAAAGAGCTCGTGGACACACTGAAGAAAGATTCCGACGGAATATCAAAGATAGTCTTCGACGGGGTCATATCGCAGAGAATATTGGACGTATCCGCCGAGAAGGGCGTGAACACCGTCGTCGGCACGCGCAAGGGCAACATCGCGAAGATGCCCGCCGGCATAACCATATGGACGAAGGAAGACCTGTATTGAGATGACAGCGAAAAAAGCGATAACGGAATGGAATGACCTGAAGGGCCTGAGGAGCACCGCGGAGATCGCGATCCCCGCGGATCCCCTGGACAGGGTCCTCGGTCAGGAGGAAGCGATCGAGCTGGCAAAGATAGCCGCGAAACAGCGCAGGCATCTGCTGCTCGTCGGCCCTCCCGGTACCGGTAAGTCAATGATCGCGCAGGCGATATCGCTGCACCTCCCGAAACCGAAGAATGAGATCCGCGTGGTAAACAACCCGGAGAATCCGGAGAGGCCTATACTCGAGGTGGTCGAAGAATCGTACATACTTGAGGAGAACATATCGAAAGCGGGCGCGACCGGAGAACTGATCTCTCCGGACAAGGCGCCGAACGCCGTCTCGGAGCGCTTGGGGTACCTGTGCAAGAACTGCCACAAATATTCGCTGTACAGCGAGAGGACTTGCCCTCATTGCTCCAAATCGAAGAGCGACATCGGCGGCAATACGAATCCGTTCGGGGACATACTCGGGAGCATGCTTGAATCGGCGATGCCCAACGTCTCGCTCGGTAAGGACAAAGTGACAACGTCAAGGCGCAACACCGACGGCACGGAAGAGATGATCGTCTTCGAACGGGCGGGCGAGAAGATACGGATGCTCGATCAGAAGACATTGGAGAAGCGCCGCGAGCTTGACAAGACGTCAAACCAGAAGATACTGGTGAAGCTCGACCGCAATCCCTTTGTCCTCGCCACCGGCGCGTCCGAGACGGAGCTCTTGGGCGACGTCCGCCACGACCCGTACGGAGGGCACACCAACCTCGGGACGCCGGCATACGAACGCGTTGTCGCGGGATCGATACACGAGGCGCATGAGGGCGTTCTCTTCGTTGACGAGATTTCGCATCTCGGCAATCTGCAGAGATTCATTCTTACGGCGATGCAGGACAAGAAGTTCCCGATCGCCGGGCGCAACCCGCAGAGCGCGGGCGCGAGCGTCAAGGTTGATAACGTACCTTGCGATTTCATTCTCGTCGCGGCGTGCAACATACAGGACCTTGAGAATATCCTCTCGCCTGTGAGGTCCAGGATAATCGGCGGCGGTTACGAGGTATTGATCGATACCGCGATGCCCGACACACCGAGGAACCGCGCCAAATACGCGCAGTTCGTCGCCCAGGAGATACACATGGACGGACGGATACCGCATGCGACGATCGCCGCCGTGGAAATGATAATCGACGAGGGAAAGACACGCGCGAAGGCGGACAACCAGCCTGCCGGGCTGACGCTTCGCCTCAGGGAGCTGGGCGGACTGATACGCGCCGCGGGGGACATCGCGAACATGGAGGGCGCCGAATTGATAGACGTTGATCACATCAAACGCGCCATAAAGCGTTCGAGGCCCGCAGAGGAGCAGATCAAGGACAAGTACGGGTCGTACATGAAAGGGCTCTCGAAGGACGTATCCGAATCTCAGAAAGAGAAGTCGCCGTACTACATGCACGACGAGCACATCGGCGATCAGATGTTCAACTGAGCGATATGGTCCATCCTGACGGCGTCGCCGCCGTCGGTGTAATACGTACGGAGGACCTCGGTGGCGGTGAAACCGTGGCGCTGATAGAAATTGATCGCGCGCATGTTCGTGGGACGGACCTCCAGCGATATGTGTTTGATCCCGTTCATCATCGCCACACGTTTCAGATGCATCAGCAGCTTGGAACCGACGCCGAACGAACGATGATCGCGGTCGACCGCGAACATCATTATCCTCGCATGCGACATATCTATTTTGGACGCCGACAGAAAACCTATCGGCCTCCCCGAGAAGTCGCACGCGACGAGCTGTCCTGCCGGCCACTGCAGATGGAAGTACGAGAACATCTCCCTCCCGAACGATTGGTCCAGCGACGAACACAGTATCTCGTATAAACGGTCGGTATCCTGCAAATCATATTCCCTTACGATCATCTCTCTTTCCCCTGATCCCCCTGGCGACAGCCGCGGCGAATATTATGAGCAATATCGCAAAGATGGGCGCATATTTAACGTATGGTGCAAGGAACGCCTCCTCCTTTGATCCGTCACGGGGGAGTACGGTCACGGTGAATTCGTGCTCGTACACCGACCCTGACGGTATCGTGACGGTGAGAACACATTCCGTGGCCCCCGCCGGGAACAGCGCCGCGATCTTCACACCCTTCCTCACCGTTCCGTCGCCGATGTCCCATTCGAATACTGTCCCTTTGGGATATACCGACGACGATGCGTCGATGACGATGGCCTCTCCCGCTGTGCCTCCGCGCACGTCAACGACAATGTCCACGACAATGTCCGGCCCCCAGTCCGATATGAAATATTCCGCGAAAAAGTCTGCCACATCCTTTGAATATATCACCGCCGCGAACTCCCTGTTGTTCATGAAAGCCGCGTTGGTCCAGTTCACGGACGATATCCATACCGTATCGTCAATTATCACGCCCTTGTTGTGCGTCAGCCCGAAGTTCTCGCCGCCGCCGATCGTTCTCGCCTCGATCCCCATATCGTTGATCAGCGACACCGCCGTATAGTTGTCCCTGGCGCCGGAGTCGGCGTCCGCGAACGTGACATCCGCGAGTATCTTCACGTCGACGCCGCTGTCGGATGCCGTGAGCGACCACGACAGCGGCGATTCGACGGTGGCGTCGGTCCACGCGTACTGTATGCTCATCTGTTCCGAGTATATCCTTTCGGCAGCGCTCAACATCTCGCGCTTCAGATAATCGAACGAAAGGTCCGGACTGAACACCGGCTTCACCGATGCCGTGAACGTCTCATATCCGGACTCCGGCCTGTGCTTGTAGGACGGGAGCGATATCGAGGCCGCCTTCGGATAAATGTCCTTGAAATCGTGTATATCTATTCTTGAAGTGTCGTTATCGGCAAAGAAAATATATCTCATGTATTCCGCAAGCCGATCCGACTCCATCACCGCGCCCCATCCCCTGTTGCCGTTGAAGGACGATTCCCTCCAGTTCTCCGACGTGACGATCACGACCGCGGAATCGACCACCGCGTACTTGTTGTGCACGAGATCATAACGTTTGTAGACGCCGTTCGATTTGATCATGTTCACTTCCGCCCCCTTCTCGCGGAGCGCCGACATATAACGTATCTCGGTGTCCGGGACGCCCCCTACAGGAGATCCCTCAAGGAGTATCGTCACTGAAACGCCTTTATCGAGAAGCAGCATCAGTAACGATACGATATCCTTGTGGTCAAGCAGATACATGGATATCAGGACCTCCCGCGATGCGCCCTCCAGCGCGGTGAACACGGGATCGCCTTTGGAATCCGGGAACGCGAACGGAGTAACGTACGCGTCGAACATTCCGGACGACGCCATCTTCTCCTCTGTGCGCCCGGCGACGGACATCTTCCAGTCCGCCGCCGTGTCGGTATCGAACGCGGACCACCGCAGCGCCATCTTCCCCGCCGAGATCTTGGGGAACGCGTCCCCTTTCCATCCCGGCGTCTCCGTGTCCCCGTTGCCGTAGACGAACGCGTCAATGACCTGCTTATCGGATGCCCGTCTCAGCATGACCTCATCGCCGGCGTCCGCCAGTATGAACTGCTTCGCGATTATCCCGTACGTTCCGTGAACGTATACGTTCCGGCCGGTCAGCCATTCCTCGGGCGTTTTGCTTGCGATGGTGACGAAACCTTTGGGCATTATGAATATGTCAGCGGTGAACTTGACGGTGCCCTCGCCGTCATCGAGATAATAGTTCCTCAGATTCAGCGTGACGCCGCCGGCGTTGTATAGCGTGACGGCCTCGAACGATCCCGCGGGCATTATCTCGTACAGCCAAAGGCTCTCGCTGTTCGCGCCGGACGTCCCGTCCGAGAGGAACGGTACGGCGCACATCAGTACGATCGCGAATATTGCGGCAATTCTTTTCATTGCGTGAAAATATCACATATGGTTCTTGAAGGACGGCGATTACAGTTAGTCTAACTACAGGTATCTGACAAGGTCCAGCAGGGCCTCGCGCGGGTCCTTCGCTTTCACCACGCCGGATGCGAGCAGTACTCCGCCGGCCCCGAGCTCCAGGGCCTTTTTGACATCCTTGCCTGTTTTCACGCCCGCGCCGCAAAGGACGGATATCCCTTTATTGACCTTTTTGACCGCGCTGACGGTATTCTCCACGATCGCCGGGTCGGCGTCCGTGACCGAGACGTCCCCGCCGATCAGCTCCGGAGGTTCCACGGCGATCATGTCCGGGGCGAATCTCGCGATCCGCACCGCCGCCCCGACGGAGTCGGCGCAGACTATCGTCTTAAGCCCGCATCCCCTGCTTAATTCTATGACCTGCGAGATGTTCCTTATCGTCTGTCTGTGCTCGGCGTGGTTTATCAGCGTCCCGGCGGCGCCGGCCGCCTTGATCATGGACGGCGTTGACCATCCTGTGGACGAACCCGGAAGGCACGGGTCGGCGTTCTGCGAGAATACGGGAATATCGACGCTGCGCGCAATGTTCCCCAATTCGGTCATCGGAGGACACGCGGCGATCGATATGCCCGATCCTTTCGATACCGATCCGCAGATCCTTGCGATATCCAGCGCCTTCGTCCCCTCGACCTCACGGTAGACCTTGAAGTTCACCACGATCACGGGGCGTGACGGCTCAGTCAAGTTTTTCGAACCTCTTTGTCAGTTCTTTCAGAACTTCCGGCCTCGACGTATATTCCATCTCGTCCGGCGACAGGATCGCCGGCATGAACGGACCGTGCTCCCTGAGCATCTTGCAGATCTTCACGGATGCCATGCGGACGTCGTTCCATTCGCTCCCGCTGAAGAAGTCAATCGGCTGGTGCGCTCCGGCCTTGGAGCCCATCGGCTCAAGGCCCTGGAACTTTCCTTCGTTCAGCTGGAATCCGAGGCAGCACACTCTGGGCGGACCGTCGAAGTATGTGGGATCGGAATCATCGACGGCGCACGGGTACAGTGCGCCGTGATGGGAGCCGCGCATCCAGCCGGCGACTATCATCGGCTTCATGAACGGCTGCAGGAACTCGCCTACGGCCGGAAGGCCGCTCTGCGACCTGCATATGCACACCGGATCGTCCTTTCCTACGTATTTGCCTGCGGTGAGATTCAGTTTATCGGTGCTGACAACGGCCGCGGGGCCGACGCCCGAACGGCTTGTGACCCTCTTGATCGCGTATCTCGTGGTATCGCCGAGCAGGCTGAGCATGCTCAGCGTCTCCTCGGGCGACGACATCACGACCTTCTTGGAATCGAGGACGTCGTGTATCTCAACGTCAAACCCTTTCTTTGCCCTCGCGTCTATGACCAGTCCCGTGGTTGTGAACGGGTCGAGGAATATCCTTGACAGCGGTAACGAATATGCCGCAGGGTCCGTTTTATCGGCCATGAAGAACAGCATCGGTTCCGAGCCGCGCTCGGTGAACTGCATCTCCGCGGAACCGGGTCCCGCTCCCTTCACATTTCCGCTGAACGCATCCGTCAGAAGGTCCTGACCGGCCGCGTATAATTTCATTTTCTTGGCGAGCTTCGTCGCCTCCATGAACGCATTCCACGCCAGTCCGTGAATATCCTTGTGATTCTCGCCCTTGCGGTGCGTCATCAGCAGATTGATGTCATCGCCGACCCTCGTCACATAGAAATCCTCTATCGTTCCCTGCTTGGCGCCTTCCGCGAGGACGTCCCTGCACTTGTCCAACATAGACGGGTGCGGCCTTGAATGGCCGACCACCGAACCGACATCCGCTTTGATGACCGAAACCGTAATCTTCTCCGACATCTGCCCACCTTTACTGCCCCTACTATCACGCAGGTCTTAATAATATCTTCCGCTGGCTTCATCGTATATCCGCGCTCGTATACGCAGCGTATGAAAAGTTAACGGCGAGGCGCGACCCTCGCCGGTAATGTGTTTATCCGCGGCGGACGAGCAGCACGGCGGCGATCACCGCTATGGCGGCCACCGCTATCAGCGCCACGATGAGGACCGAGATACCGTTGTCGCCGTCACCGTCGCCCGTCTTCGGGCCCTGCGATCCGCTCACCGTGATGGTGAAGTCCTGCGTGTACGCCGTTCCGGCATCTGTGCCGCCGGCCACCGTCGCCGTTACCGTTACCGTCCCGGCGGCGGTCGTCGTCAATACGTTGCCCGCGACGGACGCGCCTGTCGTTCCTGCGCTCTTGACCGCCCACGTTATCGTCTTGTTCGTCGCATCTGCCGGCGCCACGGTACCGTTCAGGGTCAGCGTTCCCACGGTCGCCGTCGACGGTATCCCGGTTATCCCCGATACGGGAATGACCGTCGTACCGGTGTCATCTCCGGGAAAGAGCATAGCGGCCGCGGATATGGAGAAGGACTCGTCGACACTCATCCCTACAACGACGATACCGGCGGGCGATACCGCTATCCCGCGGAACACGCCCGCGATGCCGATGTCGAATGTATTTTCCCACTCAAGTGTGCCGTCATTTTTGTATTTCACGATCACCGGGAACATGATTGGATCGGAACGGTCCGTTTTGTACGTGCCGACAGCGATGATGCCGTCCGAAACGATCGTCATTCCGTAAAATACGGACTCCCTGTCATCGCCGAGGCCTTCCTCCCACACAAGGATGCCGTCGTGATCGAATTTTAAGAGTGCCGCTTTATCGTATCCCTCGGACTTGTCGGCCGCGGTGATGATGATGCCGCCGGATACCTCTGCGATCCCTGAGAACAGCCCCGTCCTGTCAGATTCCTTTTTCCATATTATCCTGCCGTCATCATTGTCATCGAGCTTCACCAGGAACGATCCTGTATCGGGCCCGACGAACGCCCAGTGTGTCCCCGCGGCGAAGATCCGGTCGGATATGACCCCGACCGCGTCAAGCCGGTAGTTCTTGTCGTCGCCGATGTCCTTATCCCACTCGACATTTCCTGCCGCGTCGTATCTCACGACGATCGCACCGCAGACAGCGGTGTTCCCCGCCGAACCGACTGCGACGACGCCGTCGCCGACGGCGGCTACGTCTGCGAAGAGATAGCGTTCTTCAGCGCCGGTGTATTCCTTTTTCCATTCGATACTGCCGTTCGTAGCTAATTTCATGATCCATGCGTTCGCCGCCATCCTCCCGACCGCGACCGCACCGCCCGACACGGCCGTTACTCCGGTCAGTTCGCAGTCATCGTCGTCGAAGGTCGATTCCCAAGCAAGTTCCCCGTCATTATTGAATTTCACGATGAACGCGGTGGATGTCCAATTGTTCAGATCGATCGAGGACCCGACAGCGATATAGCCGCCGGGCACCGCCGTCACGCCGGCTAACGTATTCATGATATCCTCACCGGTGTCCTTCTCGAAAATTATCTCGCCGTCCCATTCCCCGTCCCCTTCAGCGGAAGCGAATACCGACGTCATGGAAATCACCATGAGCGCCGCGACCGCCGCCGGGATCAATTTTGTGATCGTTCTCATTTTTACATATCTCCCCATATGATATTCTGATCCTGAACGGCCGTTCGGTATCCGGCCGCGAATCGTGATAATTGTTAACACGCTGCTGATACTTAATATTACTCGCCGTTAACAACAATGCGTCCGCCGATGTTGTTTCCCGTAACTGTTATTAACTTTCGGAATATGCTGAGTGAGAGGAGAAGACAATGAGCAGTTCAACGGGCCCCAAGTCAAAAAGACAAAAAGAAAGGGCCGCTCAGGAAGAAGCGAAAATAGTGAATAATAAGAAAAAGATGCTGCACGTGGGGATAGGGATCGCCGGCATAGTGGCGATCCTCCTGGTCGCCTGGTTCATGCTCCAGCCGACGCCGGTCTCGATGGACTCGATGAAGAATTCCCTCAACGATGCGCATTACCACACCACAGACATAGCTACATCCGCGCTCCCTGCGGATGCGGTCAGCGGTTTCTCGTTCAGCTTCACAGAGGTGGGTCACAACCAGAAGGTCACCATCTATGAGTTCAAGAACGGCGAGTCCGCAGAAGCGTATGCCAAGACCTTTGCCAACAGCACCACAGAAGGGACCCTCACGAAGGGCGTATTCGTATTGCACACCAACCATTTGGACAAAGGCGAGATAGATGATGATATCGTGGACATATTCAACAAACTGATGAGCGGCAAGTCGTTCAAAGCCGACTCGTCCCACGATCATAATCATCCATCATCATAATCATTGAATAAACATTCCGCAGACCCTCGCGGCAGGGTCTGCGGGCTTTCATTTTTTTCTGACGGGTGTTTGACGCGCACGTCATGTATTTATCTTAAAGCGCGATGACAGTGAACGTTAATATGAGCGTCAACAGGAACTCGGGCACAATAACGGCGGACGACACCGTCGTCACTGTCAGCGGATGGGTACAGGATATTCGCAATCTCGGCGGGATTTCATTCGTCATACTCCGTGACCGTTGCGGAACGGTCCAGATCACGCTTCCGAAAAAGAAGATAGAGCCGCAGCTGTTCGAATCCCTGACAACGCTGTCCAGAGAATCCGTCATATCGGTCACCGGCGACGTGAAGAGGAGCGATCAGACGGAACTCGGGCTTGAGGTGATCCCGACGTCGTTCGTACTGCATTCGCCGGCCGCCGTCCCGTTGCCCATGGGCGTCGTGGATAAGGTCAACACGGAGATGGACACGAGGCTGAACAACAGGTTCATCGATCTCCGTAAGCCGGAGATACGTGCGATATTCGAATTGAAATCGCTGATGCTGGAGCTTCTGAACGAAGTGATGACGAAGAACGATTTCTCGCAGGTGTTCACGCCGAAGATCGTCGAGGCCGGTGCCGAAGGCGGCTCCAGCCTCTTCAAAATTGACTATTTCGGAAGGCCCGCTTATTTAGCGCAGTCGCCGCAGCTGTACAAACAGATGCTGATGTCCACGGGGCTCGACAGGATCTACGAGGTCGGTCCCGCATTCCGCGCCGAACATTCGAATACGAATCGTCACGTCACGGAGTTCATATCGTTTGACGGCGAAATGTCATGGATATCGTCGCAGGATGACGTAATGAGGATGATCGAACGTATCGTCGACCACATTTTGAAAGGATTGAGGGAACGCGGGAAGAAACAGCTGAAGACCCTCGGAAAAGAGGTCAACGTTCCGTCCGTTCCCTATCCGGTCCTGACGTACGCCGAATGCCTTAAGATGCTGAAGAGCAAAGGCATGGAGCTGAAGGACGGCGACGATCTGGGGACCGAGGGGGAAAAGCTCATCGGAGAGATAATGTCCGAAAAAGGGAACGACCTCTACTGGATCGCGGAATATCCGGAATCGGAGAAACCGTTCTACATCATGGAAAAGGACGGGACCCCGTATTCATTCTCATTCGACCTTGACTACAAGGGCCAGGAGATCTCATCCGGCGGCCAGCGCGAGCACCGTTATGATAAGCTCGTTGAAAGGATGAAGAAGAAAGGATTGGTGCCGGAAAGCTTTGATTTCTACCTCGACGCGTTCAAATACGGTATGCCCCCGCACGGCGGATGGGGCATCGGTCTCGAACGCCTGCTGGTTAAGATGCTCGACCTTCCGAACGTCCGCGAGGCGATCCTTTTCCCGAGGGACCTGAGCAGACTGTCGCCGTGAGCACTTTCGGTA
>JAIRTZ010000060.1 GCA_031254685.1 Methanomassiliicoccaceae archaeon | reverse complement strand
AGGATCGGTCTCAAGCGCTTTCATTCCCCACTCTCCGACGGCCCATTCAAAAAAATCATTATGCTTCGGTCTTATGCCCAGAGCCGCGAGCGTCCTGAGCTGTTCTTCCAGCGGTACTTCCTTCCGCGGGGCCGGGACCGATTTCTTCTTTGATCTGAAAGCGTCGAAAAATCCCATTAAAACTCACCGCGGCCGTATCGGCGTGCCCCTTCTAAACATTTCGCCGCCCTCCGGACATCGGTATCGGAGAGGTAAAGGATTAACCGTATGAGAGCGATGGCGTGATGATACGATGTTCGAAGAGGGCGAATACATATTTATCGCGGATGCCGCCGAGAAGAGACATTGGATACGTGTATCTTACGGAATGCTCAAGATACCGTCCGTCGGAACCATAGACGGATCGCGTTTCAGAGATATGGACGACGGCAGTACGATGATGATCGCCGGAACGCAGTTCACCGCGTTCAGGCCGGGGACGGCGGATCTCGTAACGTCGCTGGAACGCGGGGCGCAGATAATAATGCCGAAGGACGCCGCATCGATAATAATGAACTGCGACGTCAGAAGCGGCGACCGCGTACTGGAAGTGGGCGCCGGCTCCGGCGCGATGACCACGGCGCTGATCAGGGCGGTCGCTCCGAACGGGACCGTTCACACCGTAGAGATGAGGGATGAGCACGCGTCGCGTACAAGGAAGAATCTGGAAAGGACGGGTCTCGACAGATATTGGAGCTGTCAGATGGGCGACGCCAGGGACGCGAAGATCGAGTTCGCCGCGGATGTTCTGATAACGGATATGCCCGATCCGTGGCTGGCTCTTGACAACCTTTCCGGGAATCTCCGCCCCGGCGGAAGGATATGCTCGTACGTTCCCAACACGAATCAGGCGGAATCGATCGTGAACGCGCTGCGCGAAAGGAATTTCTTCGGCGTACGCGTGATCGAACTGCTGGAAAGGAACATCGAGGTGCATCCCGGAGGTGTGCGGCCGTCATTCGAGATGTTAGGACACACAGGATATCTTGTCTTCGGGAGAAAGAGGGCTTAGGTCCACAACAACGTCCACATCATCGCCGTCGTTGATGCTCAGCGTCCTTCTCAGGTGATATTTGCATACGAGTTCCAGCACATCGTCGTAATGCGACCTTTCCGGAACGACTATCGCGCAGTCGATATTGTGAATGCGCGCCTTGTAAGCGGTCACCTTACCGAATGTTCTCCCGTCCTTCTCGAAACCGTCCATCACGTGGCCCGGCATGCTCCTTATCACTTCCAGCTTGCCGCGGTCCTCTTTGGCGACCTTGACGTTAAGCGTACCCTCGTACGGGCGGAATTCGAGCTTGCCCTGGAACTGGTCCATGTACGGTTTCTGCGTAATGTAGTAACCGCCCTGCCCCATCCCGGTGACGATCTTCCCGCGCAGAGTGACGCGGTCGGTCAATTCGAATATCCTTCGGTACTCGTTATATTCCTTTTTCAATTCCTCGACGCCCTTTTCCGTGATCTTTATCCTCTGCCTTCTGGCGCCGAGGTCCCGGACAAGGTATTTTTCGTCGAGAAGTTCGAGTATCCGTTTGGATGCGGACTGCTGGCTCATCTCCAGGGCGTCGCCGAGCTCGCGTGACGATATTGCTATGTAATTGTTGATCCCGCCGAGCAAAGCGATCTTCCTGAGCGCGAATGAGAATTTTTCATCCATCGTAAGGAAATTGTGTTTCGCATGATATTAACGTTGCTGTCGATCCGCACGCGCCGACGGAAGCATGATGCGCGACGCGGTGGAAGATATTAATAAATAGAAAGTATCTCGGGCGTATAGGTGTGACCATGGTAGAGAGACCGAGATCTGTCGTCCTCGCTTCGCTGCTGGCTTTATTGGGAGCGTTCTTCGCATTGGTGATCGCCGTACTGGGGATCGGCATGGAAGAGGGAGTGTTATCTAAGATGGCGTTCTGCCTGCTGACGCTTGCGTTGTTCCTTGCGGTCGCCGGCTCGCTGAACGCGAACGGACAGTGGACGTGGAGATTCCTGATATTCGCGCAGGCACTGTGCGCGGCGATCCCTATGGTCGGATGCGTGTACGGAGCGATAGACATAGCGTCCTGCCTGTTGCTCGTGATCATTGCGGTAGTGATAATATTCCTGACCTCTTCGGCGCAGACCAAGCGCTGGGTAGAGGCGGACAGGGTCTGAACGATCTTATTCATATGACGGCCGCGGCCGTCAGCTTATTTATCATCGTCCGGGACAGCGCATGCGCTGACGTCCGCGGCAAAAGGAAAAGGATGTAAGAAAAGGTTTATTTGCTGACCGCGAGCCTGATGCCTTCCGTGCCGAGGACCGCGAAGATCGCCAGGAAGGTGATCGCCGCTCCCATGTCGTATCCGATGAGTACGGACACGGCACCGCAGAACAGAAGTACGACGTAGAACGCCGCGGGGATCACACGCCCCTTTGCCCAATCGGATGCGATGAACAATACGAACGCGATCAGACCGAGCGCCAATACCCAATATTCTGCGCACGCGTATGTTTCCTTCGCACCGAGCACCGTCATTCCGATGCCGATCACAAGCGTCCCTGCGAGCACTATGAACGCACATCCGACGGAACGGGCGCATCCGCAGCGCATCAGGCCGGCGCCGATCCCGAAAATAACAGCGAAGAATCCTCCGGCGATGCATGCGAGCGCGAAGAAGTTCTGCGTCTCGCTTACGGCGGACGAGCCCAGCGCATATACCGGGTCGCCGAACGACCACGATCCGTCAGCAAGCACGGCGAACATGAATAACGCTAAGAACAGGACCGACGCGATCAGCCCGGCAAACCCGAATCCCATCCTGTGCCTGCGCGCGAATCCCGTCTTCCCGATCTGGACGGTGCCGTGGTACATGAACTTCATTCCCTGCAGCAGGAACAGCAGAAGCAGGACGGTGATGGCGACGGTCTCGACCTCCGGCGTGATCTTGTTGACGTTCAGGTTGAATATGAGGCACGATATCACGAGCACGATTATACCGAGCGGCGTGAGCAGCGCCATTATTTTGAGACCGTCGATCCAGTCCCTTATCGAAAGCGCGATGAGCCCGAGGAACCCGAACCCGATGGCGGCCGCCGCGATGTAGACGTGCGGGTCGCCCTCGTCCGAGGTGACCAGCCCGATCAATGCCATCGCCGTTCCCGCGATGACCGCGAACAGACCGGCGCAGATGTCCAGCATCTTATTTCTGGATACGATGAGCCCGAGACCGCACAATGCAAGCAATACGCCGGCGATCAAACAGCCTCCGTTGAAGAACTTGTGCGCCCACGTGTAATCCGAAACGCCAAGGTCACTGAGATAGTTCGCGCCGAACACCCATCCCGGATCTGACACAGAGGCGGCGAACCAGCAAACCGCGAAAACGATCACTGCGATCAATGCCAACATTCCGACCGGGACATTCCGTTCTTTCACGAGTTCCATATGAATCTCTCCAAACCCGCACACGCGGGTTCCGATGTCCCAGGTTACTGCAAATCCAATATTAATCCTTTCCACGCGCCGTACGCGCATCGTGTGCGGCGATATGACGAAACATTAGGAAAAGACTTATTGTTTAATGCGATGCACATACGGTGAATGATTGAGGATCATTTATTTCGTCGGCACCGCGGGCAGCGGGAAGAGCTCATTGGTCAGCGCGTACAAGGAATGGCTGGACAACAACGGGATAGACGCGGTCATCGTCAACCTCGATCCCGGGGCGGAGTCGATACCGTACGTCCCGGATGCGGACATACGGGAGTGGATAGAACTGCGCGAGGTGATGGACGAGTACTCGTTGGGCCCGAACGGGGCGCAGGTGGTATGCGCCGATCTTATGGCAATGAACATCGAGAAGCTGACTGACGTTCTCGGGACGTACAAAACAAATTACGTACTGGTGGACACGCCCGGTCAGCTGGAATTGTTCGCATTCAGAAAGTCATCGAACGTGATCGTCGAAGCGTTGGGCAAGGAACGGTCCATGACGGTGTTCCTCGCCGACCCGATGCTGTGCAAGACGTCCAACGGGTTCATCTCGACGATGATGCTCTCGTCCATCGTTCAGTTCAGGCTGCAGATACCGATGATCACCGTCCTTTCAAAATCCGATCTGCTGAGCGATGATGAATTGGATAAGGTGCTGACATGGTTCGCGGATCCCGACGCATTGTACGGGGATATGCTCGATAACGACAGCGACCCGCAAACGGTGATCGGAATGGAATTGTTCAAGGCGCTGGAAGGCGTCGGCGTGTTCGGGGATATCCGGCACGTGTCGTCAAAGGAAGAGACGGGATTGGAAGAGCTGTACGCCGCGTCGCAGCAATGCTTCTTCGGCGGCGAGGACGCCGATATAAATTGAGCGTAAAGGGTTTGATCACGCGAACATCAGGGCCGGCGGTTTGCTCATCTTGTTCTTTTCCGTTTCCATCACTTTGGCTTTCGCCTTCTCGAAATCGGACATCGTGACGCAGTCGCGCCCGTCGCGTATGGCGAGCATACCGGCTTCCGTGCATATTGATTTGATCTCAGCGCCGGATGCGCCCTCGGTCATCGCCGAAAGCATCTTGATGTCGATGTGGCCGTCAATGTTCATGTACGACGTGTGGATGTTGAAGATCTCGCGGCGGCCGTCGATGTCCGGCAGTCCGATATCAATGATCCTGTCGAAACGTCCGGGTCTCAGGAGCGCCTCGTCCAATATGTCCGGGCGGTTCGTGGCGCCGATTATCTTTATGTTCGACGTCGGCGTGAAACCGTCAAGCTCGGAGAGCAGCTGCATCAGAGTTCTCTGGACCTCGCGGTCCCCGGACGTCGATCCGTCAAGCCTCTTCGCCCCGACGGCGTCCAGTTCGTCAATGAAGATGATGCTCGGCGCCTTCTCCTTGGCGAGGTCGAACAGCTCGCGCACGAGCCTCGCGCCCTCGCCTATGTACTTCTGCACAAGCTCCGAACCGACAAGTCTTATGAACGTCGCCTTGGTCGCGTTCGCGACCGCCTTCGCCATCAGCGTCTTCCCTGTTCCCGGAGGTCCGACGAGAAGCACTCCCTTCGGAGGTTCGATGCCTACTTTTTTATAAAGTTCGGGGCGCAGCAGCGGGTCCTCCACGGCTTCGCGCAGTTCCATCATCTGCGTGACCAGGCCGCCGACATCCTCGTACGTGATCGTCGGTTTGTCGATGATCTCCGCGCCGGTGACCACGGGGTCGAGCGGCGCCGGCAGTATGTCCATGACCGCGAGCGTCTGTTTGTTCATCGAGACGCGCGATCCCGGGATGAGATTCTTCTTCGGTATGAAGTCCGATACCGAAACAATGAAGTCGGGGCCTGTCGAACTTTTCACGACGACGCGGTTGTCCGAGAGGATATCCCTGAGCATGCCGATTATCAGCGGCGGGCTCTTCAGACGCTCCATCTCCGTGCGCAGGCGCTTAAGCTCCTTGTTGGTCTTGTAAAGCTCACTTTCCACCGAACGCTTCTCGCTTTCCGCGGTCTGAAGATCGGTCGTAAGCCTGGTTATCCTGTCCTCTAACGAACGTATCTTGTCCTTCAGCTCGGATGCCAGTTCCTTCTCGTGAGCGCTATTCATGTCCAGACTCCTCCCTTACCTATTGATGCACAAGTCTTATTAACTTTACGTTCCCACGCGGGCGTCCGTAGTCCGCAGGAATGCGGGAAACAAGGATTATGTTTAATAATTGCGATTACATGGGGAAATCATATGCTCTGTGAACTGTGCGGAAAAGAGGCCGGTCCGACGAGGCCGGTGTTCGTCGAAGGTACCAAACTGAACGTGTGCCAGAACTGCATGAGATTCGGCGAGGAATACAAGGCGCAGCAGGCCGCCGGCAGCGGAAAGGCCAAGGCCAACGCCCCCGCCCCGAGCGCGGCCGTTATTGAGGAACGGTTGCAGAAGCGCGAGAAGAGGATGCAGACGAAGGACGTGTACGCGAACACTCAATCCGTCGAGCTCGTGGATGATTACGGAAGGGTGATCAAGGACGCGCGTCTCGCCGCCGGCATGGACCTCGAGCAATTTGCGGCGTCGATCTTCGAGAAGAAGGGGATACTCGCCAAGGTCGAGGCCAACGATCTCGTTCCCGACGAGAAGCTGATGAAGAAGATAGAGAAGGCGCTGAACATCAAGCTTACCGAAGTGGTCCAGTCGAGCGTCGGGACGAACAAGACCCCGGGCACCAAGATGACGCTGGAGAACTTCATCAAGAAGAAGTGATCAGCGCTTTGATATTACGCCGTAAGCGGTATCGGCGTATCCTGAGATATCGATGCCTTTTTCTCTCAGCAGCAGAAGTGCGGCCACCTCGATATCGATGTTCATGCGCTTCTGTATCGCGTTCACGGAAACAATGAAATCCTTTCTCTCGATGCCCATCGTTCCCGCCTTCCCCATGAGCTCCGACAGAAGGTCGCCGTCCGGCATCCGTTTCGGCCTCGTCCTTTTGAGGAGGTCCGCGGGAGGTTTGAACCCAAGCGGGACATCGACGGCGGCGACATCGAACGCCGGCCTGACGTACTCGTCCTCCCTTTTCACCAGGCCTTGGCCGGAAAGCAGGGAAAGTAACTTTTCGGCATCGCCGTGGCTCATCCATCTGAGATCAAAGGACATGGTCATGGCGAACTCCCTCGCGGTGACAACATTCTTCCCTCTGTTCCTGAAGAACGCGGCCGCCGTTATCATGAGATCGTCCATGCCAATGCAATGAGGGATTCGATATAAAATCACGTCGTTCGCCGTAAGCTGACGATGCGGGCGGATGCACAAGATATAACAGAACGGCTACAAAATCTTTATAAGGGGGAGCCTAATATCAGACAACTCCCGTATGGTGAACTTATGAAGTATACTAGGTTCGAGAAAGCAAGGATCATCGGCGCGAGGGCCCTTCAGATATCGTTCGGAGCGCCTATTCTCGTGGACCACCCGGCGGATATGCTGGACCCGATAGACATAGCCATGCTGGAATTCGACAGGGAAATGATACCCATTACAGTTAGCAGGGAATGATTGAGGTTTTTACATGAGTGAAGCGGAGAACATTGAACTATTGGTGCCCGAGGACATCTATCTTACGTCGGGGGTACACATAGGCACGCAGCAGAAGAGCGCCGACATGAAGGATTTTATCTACAAGGTAAGGCAGGACGGATTGTACGTTCTCGACGTGAAGAAGACGGACGAGAGGATAAGGGCGGCATCGAAGTTCCTTGCGAGATTCGATCCCAGAAGGGTGCTCGTGGTTTCCGCAAGGCAGTACGGCCAGAGGCCCGCCAGAGTATTTTCGAAGACGATCGGCGCACCGGTGTTCGCGGGGCGTTTCGTCCCCGGGACGTTAACGAATCCGACGATGAAAGGTTTCGTGGAACCGGAAGTTATAATGGTCACAGACCCGTCGGCCGACAAGCAGGCATTGAACGAAGCATTGAACCTCGGTATACCGATAGTTGCGATGTGCGACGCCAACAACGAGACCAGGAACGTGGATCTCGTGATACCCACGAACAACAAGGGAAGGCGCGCACTGGCGTGCATCTACTGGGTGCTCACCCGCGAGGTGCTCCTGGCAAGGGGCGACCTCAAGGACCCGGCGGACTTCAAGATGGAGATCGAGGATTTCGAAGCGCGTCTCTGATCGGATATGAGCAAACTTTTTTAATTCCTTACCTTTTCGTCACGTTATGCGTTATCCAGCCGTGGCCGGGCGTTTCTATTCCGACAGCAAGGATGCACTGACCGAGGAGATCAGGGATTGTTTCACTCACGCGATCGGCCCCGGGCTGCCGGGCGGATGCAGGAATGAGAGAAAAATAACATCGGCGATAGCGCCGCACGCCGGCTACGCGGCGTCCGGCATGAACGCGGCGCACGTTTACAAAGCGATAGCCGAGGACGGTCTTCCGGAAGCTTACGTGATCATCGGCCCGGACCACCGCGGCATCCCGTACGACGTTGCGTTATGCGGCGTCCCGTATGTCACTCCGCTGGGCGTGTGCAGTGTTCATGACGATATCGTCAAAAAACTGAGGAAAATAATACCCGACGATCCGCGGTCGCACAGATACGAGCATTCCGTCGAAGTACAGATACCGTTCATACAGTACATAGACCCGAATGCGAAGATCGTCCCGATAATAATGGGCGACCAGTCCCGCGAATGTGCAAAATTCCTGTCGGAGGCGATAACGGAAGCTTGCACGGGCCATGATACCGTGGTGATCGCGTCAAGCGACCTTTCGCATTACGTTTCAAAGAAAAGGGCGCATTCCGAAGGGACCGACGTCCTGAACAAAGTATGCGCGCTTGATATTCCGGGAATGTACGGCACGATCGAAAAACGTGATATCACGGCCTGCGGGTACGGACCGATGGCGGTTGCGATGTCCGCGGGATGCTCTTCCGCCGAATTATTGAAATATTCCGATTCCGAGGATTCGCTGGGATTGAGCGGCGAAGTGGTCGCATACGCATCCGTCGCCTTCCGCAGATGAAAGAATTAATCTCCGAGATGCGATACGATATCATGGACGACCTGAATTTCTGTCCGGTCTGCGGCAAGAACCTCGACCCCGGGACCGCGTACTGTCCCGCCTGCGGAGCCCGCCTGAACGACCCGGAACCGGAACGCAGAGAAAAGGCCGCGGCCGAAAGGACGGGCGGCGGCAATACGAACATGGCGATGATACTTCTGTCGGTCACGGCGGCGATACTCTTCGCCTTCGGTCTGATATATCTGTCAGCCGCCGGACTGGCGGAGGAGATGTTCAGCATGTACCCGTCGCTGGAGGAATACTATACCGTCGAAGCGATGAGGTCGATGATACGGATGTTCGGGATCATACTCATTATCGGCGCGGCGATGTGCGTTGTCTCGGCGATACTGACGTTCAAGCGCAGGCTGTGGGTGCTCGCACTCATACTGTGCATAGCGGCGGCATTGTTCGGCGTCCTGTCTACCTTCGGTGTCATCGCAGGCATAATTGCGATATTCTTCCTGTACAAAGCGAGGCCGGCCTTCAGGGATTAAGGTCACGGACGATGCCTTGACGTGTAAAAGGATTAATGCGTGATTTGCGATACGGCATCATGGACGATCTGAATTTCTGTCCGACGTGCGGCAAGAATCTGTCTCCGGGGACCGCGTACTGTCCCGCATGCGGAGCGCGCCTGAACGATCCGGAAGGGGAAAGGAGAGAAAAGGCCGCGACGGAGAGGGACGGGGGCGAGCGCATAAAGATAGCGGTGATACTTCTGCTGATCACCGCGGCGATCTCGATAATATCCGGGATATATTTCTATGTTAACGCCGCGGAAATGGCGGACTGGATGGCGAACCTTTTCTCGGACCCGGCACTGTCCGACGACATCTTCGGCCCCATGGAAGGGTTTTTCCGGATGACCGGTCTGTTGGCGATCATCGGCGGAGCGGTAGCGATAACATCGGCGTTCCTGGCATATAAGCGCAGGCTCTGGTTCCTTGCGTTCATATTGTGCATAGTCGCGGCGGCGATCGGCAACCTGATAATCGGTCTCGTCGCATTGTATATGCTGTACAAGGCGAGAGCCGTCTTCAAGGACTGAATGGGAACATGAACGGCCCGACACCGGATGCGGCGAATGAGGACGATGTGAGAAGGATAAGGATAGCGGCCGCTCTGATACTTCTGCACACGGTCCCGATGATCCTGCTGATGCCGTACATATACGTCAACGCCCCGGAGCTTGCCGACATGTCGCCGTTCCGTCCACTGATAACCGGATATTTCACCGTCGAGACGATGATAACGTTCATGCGGCTGGCGGCGGCAGCGACCATTATCGGCGGGGCGTTGGGGATAGTGTCGGCATTCCTGGCGATCAAACGCAGACGCTGGAAAGCGACCGTCGCATTATGCCTTATATCGGCGGCCGCCGGTATATTCTCGTTCGCGGGGCTCGTGATGGGGCTGGCCGCATTCTGGCTGCTGCTCAAAGCGAAGCCCGCATTCGCGGATTGAAAGTAAAACAGGCGGCGGGTGCCGCCTTTAAATGCGTTTCAGCCTTCCGAGCACCGGTTCGTAAACGAGTCCCTTATCCATCAGCGAGTTCGTCATCTCCTCGAGCTCAGTGCTCACGATGCCCTCCGACGCCGCCTTTCTCACCAATTCGTCCATCGGCGCCCCGCGGCCGTCGCGGTCCAGTTCGTCAAGCATCCCCAATATCAGATCTTCCTTCTCGGAATCCGGGACGGTGCTCTTCGAAGTGTCGATCTCGATCTCGTCCGGAAGGTCCGCGACATCCTCCGGAAGTCCGAGGTCAATGTCCTTGCCGGGTAGCAGCATCCTGAGCGCGTTCTGTATCAGACGCAGGAATCTGGAGGATTCCGGGGTCCCGTAGAACTCCGCCGCCTCGATGGCACCTTCTGCTTCTTCTTTGGACATGCCCTTCTGCGAAAGCTCGTCCGCCGTCGCCTCCGGCAGCGACAGCACGGTCTTCATATTATTCAGGCGTCTCCATGTGCGCTGCGCCGTCTCGAGCACCAAACGGTGTCTCGTGTCCGCGTTGATCCTCACGATCCTTTCGGGTCTCAGCGACACCAGCGTTCTTGTCTCGTCAGGCTTGAATGTACGTACCTTACCGACGACGGCAACGAATGACGGGGCCTCGAGCGCGGCCATGGATGCGGCCGCCTCCGGCTGGTATCTGCCGACGTTCACGTAATAGCTTCCGGAAACGTCCTCAACGCGGGCCCTCCATAACGGCTCTTCATCGCTGCCGATATTCTGCTTGTCAAGCAGGACGCCGACCGCGAGCACTCTGTTCACCCTTGTCCCAAGCGGAGTGATGACGTACGCGGGCGATTTCTCGTCATCGCCCTTCCTTTCCAGCGTCGATGTGTTCAGCTCCCCGGCGAACACCCTCTGCGCGGTCTCCCTGAGGATCACATCGATCCCTCCACTTTCTTCATCAATGCTTCGGCCTCGGCGATCACATTCACCGGCCGCTCCGTCAGTTCGCGGACGATCATCATCGGACCGAAATCGTCGCTCAGGACGTTCCCGACGGCGGTGACGTTCATTATCAGCACTTTCTCTTCCATTGCCCTGAGCACGGACTCCTGGTCGCCCGTCTGCTTGGAGAGGGCGACAGCATTCTCGAATGTGATCCCTGTAAGCTTTTCCGTGCAGTCGCGTTTCACGACGGCAGTTAACGCACCCGTTCCGTCGTCAATGACTATCTTCATCCTCAGGTCCAGCGCCGCCTCCACCTTTCCGTGCGTGACGCACTCGTCGGCAAGCAGCGAACGGCTGCACATCGGGCATCTCTTTATCAGCCCGCTCCCGGTCCTGACGTCGACGATGGAACCGGAGACCATGACATCCAGTCCGCCGCCGGTTTTGATTATCTCGGCGATCTCCCGTTCGATCACACCGCTCTGCAGGTTCGTGAACACAGCATCGACGCGGCTGATCTCGCACATATCGCCGAAGTTCAGCTGCGGCACGCCCCTCCACGCCTTGACGTAGGCGTTCCTGGCGCAGACCGTCTCGTTGACCAGCAGCTTCCGGTCATTCCAATCGGTGAACTGCACCTTTCCCGTATCGTCGGCGATGTATCCGGTCTGGACGGTCTTCGTCTCGCCCCTCGATGTTATCGCTTTCGGTTCCACGGAAATTATCTTTCCGGTGACCGTAACATCGCCCTTGCCTTCGGTGAGATCGGAAATTTTAACGTCGGCCGAATACGAAATGCTGCGTTCCGGCGCCTGTATCTGTCTCTCCGAGACCTCGGCGAGGCTCCGCTCGCCGAAGTTGATCTGTAATTTCTCGTTCCACTTCTTAGTGTACGCGTTCTTGAAATTGTATGTCTCGCCTTTCGTCAATTCGAATTTCCCGACGTCCCAGACGGTGAACGGCGCGGTCCCCGTCTCGTCGCCGAGTATTCCCGAGAATATCGTCTTGGGAACTCCGCGCGCGGATATCTGCTTCTCCTCAATGAAGACTATCCTCGCGGTAAGGTCGACGTTCTTCTCGTCTCCGGTCATCTCATTCAGCTTCTTGGCGATCGATGCTGCCGAGACGAACAACGGCGTTTCCTTGCCGTATTTCCTCATGATGCCCTTCTTAGCGGCATCGACCGATACGTGATACACATTCAGATATGTGTTCAGCTCATCGATCAGCTGTTCTTCGTCCACTTCATCTCCGATCACCCGTTTCAGTTCTTCAATATGGGGTGTAAGTTCTTCCATTTTCATATATACCGACCTCCGCGGCAGTCAGCCGCCTCTGTCTGGCCAGACTATGAGGTACTTGTTAATAAAAGATGCTGGGGGGTGACCGAAACTACCTCGCGCGCACGACAACAGGTAGGATATCACTTTCGGCCGGAAAGACATTATAGTTAATACAGTTAGATATTAATAGTATTATTAATTAACGTGGTTGGAGATAAATTAACTTCATATAGTTAGAGCGAACTCACAGGGACAATACGATAAACGGGGATTATATGGGACTCATGAGCAGGATGGGGGAGGGCGTTGCAAAGAGACCTATCGTTCCATTCGTAATTCTAATAATCATGACCGCCGCGATGGCCGGCGTAATGGTCGTGAGCCCTCCGTCGTTCGACATGGACGAGGACAGCTTCAGACCCGACAACGATATGATGAGAGCTCAAACGATCATATCCGATTCTTTCTCATCGACGGCATCCGTCATAAGCCTGGCGGACGCACGCAATGCGGGCGGGGACATATTTTCGAAAGACATGTTCATTCAGGTCCTCAGATATGAGATGTCATTGGCGGAAATGCAATTTACCGATGTTAACGGCACCGATCCGGACCAATATTATTCGGATCTGCCAATGTTCAGGATAATAAGTCCGGTCTCTGCGATCGCAGAGGGAGTAGTAATCGCCTTGAACATAACTGCCGTGGAAATGGGAGATGCGGTCATAGAACTACCCAAACTCTCCGATTTCTCGGGAGACCATCATGGCTATATTGTTGCCAAATATGAAAAACTGATAGAAGTGATAGAAAAGCTTGACACAGACTACAGGACATACAAACCCGAAAGCAAACTCACCGACGGCCCCGTCGCCACCAGCATATTTTTGAAAGGAGTGGCATTCACGGTCTTAGAATATGAGCCGATGCTGGAATCATTGTTCACGAGCGACCTAAAAAGACTGAACATGGGTGATGACGGCGGCCTCGTATCCGCAAGCGGCTGTATGGTATACGTAATGATGATGGACAGTGCCCTCGAATACATACAGGACGGAGAGGCGGGATTCGAACACGATGTGATGGACGTTGCCAAAGAATTTAACGGTGGCAATCCCGGCGGCCTGAACATAAAGGCTGTGGGCATGGAATCGATGATGGGCGAGATAGGCGATATGGCGCGGAACGATATCGCGCAGCTGCTGCCTATAGCGCTTATCGTCATGATAGTACTGCTTCTGATCATTTACCGTGACGCATCCGACACGCTCATTGCGCTCCTGGGGCTCGTGATAGCGATCATATGGACCTTCGGGATATCGTCGCTTGCGGGCGTGGGAATGTCCACGATAGCGATAGCCGTACCGATACTGATATTGGCGCTCGGCATAGACTACAGTTTACATCTGGTGTTCAGGTACAGGGAGGAGAGGAGCGCGGGGAAGAGCCCCGCCGAGGCGATAGCGACCACGATGGGGTCCGTCGGCCAGGCGCTCGTGCTTGCGACCGTCACGACAGCGATCGCATTCCTGTCATACCTGACGTCGGAGATGGGGGCGCTGGCGGATTTCGGTCTGATGTGCGCCATCGGTATCGTGTGTGCGTTCGCGTCCATGCTTCTGCTGATACCGACGACGCAGGTGCTGAGGGACCGCAGGGCAGAGAAGAAGGGCAAGGACCCGAATGAGGCGAAACGCTACAAGAGGGTCGAGGACGAGAGCAAGGACACGCTCGGAAAAGTGGCCGGCGTGGGCGGCAAACTGGCCGCCAAGAGCCCGTGGGCGGTCCTCGGGGTGATCGCCGTGATAGTCGCGCTGTGCGGATACAGCGCCACGAACCTGTCATATGATTTCGACATGTACGACTTCATCCCCGAGGGGACGGAGGCGCATGACGTCATAACGTACCTGAATGATAACTATTCAACGACAACGAGCACAACAAGCGTGCTGATCTTCGCGGACCCGTGGGACATCAACACGATAAGGGCAATAGAGGATTCACTGAACAATATGGCTGATCCGCAGATCAGAGGGATACAATATTACAGCACGACCGGACCTCCGGATGCCGAGTATTTGGGTACCGCACTGATGGATCTTGACAAGAGTCTGGAAGACAGCCTCCCCGAGAGCATGATGGCGTATGCGCCCTATCACGGAGCGTATATCGCGGCGTTCGATGCTGACGGGAAGCTGCTGCCATCCGCCACGCAGTCTGAGTTGGATACGTTGAAAGACGTCGTCGGGATCATAGGCGCAGGCATGGCCCTATCTTCGGTCGTCCCGGCACACGGTGAAGACATCACAAGGATCATTCTGAGCATGACCACCGAGATCGAGGGCGATAACGACGCGATAGTCGGTATGCGCGACGCGGTGAACGCAGTCTGCTCACCGCTCGCCGACATCGGTGCCGAATACGTCGTGACGGGACAGTACGTCCTCATGGCGGCCACGATGATAGAGATGAACAAGAGCCAGATGACGTCGCTGATGATCACGATAATACTCGTGATACTGATACTCACGGCCGTGATGTACTACACGCACAGAAGTTTCCTCCTCGGAGCGATGGCGACGGTACCGACGCTGGTGTCCGTGATAATGGTGTGGGGCACCATGGCGGCGATCAACATGCCGCTTAACGTGATGACGTTAACGATAGCGTCGCTTGCCGTAGGTCTCGGCGTCACGTACGGCATCCATATTTCCAACCGCTACGCGACCGAGGTAAAAAAGAACGGCCTCAGCGCGGAGGAAGCGATCAGGAAGACGATGCGCGAGACCGGAAAGGGAGTGTTCGCGGCCGCGGTAACGACGGTCGCCGGATTCGGAGTGATGGGATTCTCGAAGATACTGCCGATGTATCAATTCGGGATCATCACGGCATTGGCGATAGGGTTCGCATACATCGGGTCGATATTCGTATTGCCGTCGCTCCTCGTCATTTGGGGAAGGCGCGCGAGCCGGAAGGCGGATGCGCAGGACAGCCCCGAGGACGCATGATATTGCGGTAATTCATGCTTAAATCACATCCGTGACGTATATCGCGGACCGCCGTGCGCCCTGTTCCAAAAAAAGGAGACCCAAAATTTAAATTCATAAAAACAATCAGTGCGTATGGTCCCTAAGAGCAAGATCGATTCCATTCTCGAGACTTATGATAAAAGCGACATAACGGTGGCGACGCTTTGTTCGCACTCGTCGCTGCAGATCTTCCACGGGGCACGCAAGGCAGGTTTCAGGACATTGGGGCTTACCGTTTCACACAACACAAAATATTACGACGCGTTCCCGCTGGCGAAACCGGACGAGATAATCAGATTCAAGGATATGGACGAGATAACGCAGAGGGTCGGCGAGCTGCACGACAGGAACGTCATCGTCATCCCGCACGGTTCGTTCGTCGAGTACATGGGGCCGAAGAAGTTCGAGGAGTTCGAAGTGCCCGCATACTGCAACCGCGCCGTCCTCCAATGGGAGTCGGACCGCGATATGGAAAGGCAGTGGATAACGTCCGCGGGCGTCGCCATGCCGCGCATCTATACAGATGCGAGGGAGATCAAAGAACCGGTGCTTGTGAAATATCACGGCGCGAAGGGCGGAAGGGGTTTCTTCATCGCAAAGGATTATCCGGACTTTAAGATGTACATCGACAACACGCAGCCGTACACGATACAGGAGTATGTGCTCGGCACGCGTTACTATATGCATTTCTTCTACGCGCCGTTCAAGGACGACGGGTACAAGGTCGCAAGGGGAGGGACGCTGGAACTGCTGTCCATCGACAGGCGCGACGAGACGAATATCGACGAACTTTACAAAATGGGATCGTACGACGACCTGAAGAAGCACGGTCTGTATCCGTCGTTCGTGGTCACCGGCAACATACCGGTGGTGATACGCGAGTCCCTGCTGCCTAAAGCGTTTGAAATGGCCGAGCGCATCGTCAACCGTTCGTACGAGCTGTTCGGAGGGATGTGGGGACCGTTCTGCCTTGAGACGATAGTGACGGACAAACTGGAATTCAAGCTGTTCGAGATATCGACGAGGATAGTCGCGGGAACGAACCCGTTCATCTCCGGCTCGCCGTACGCCGACCTCATATATCCGGGCCTGAGCACGGGCGGAAGGATAGCGAAGGAATTCAGGGACGGGTTGGAGGCGGGCAACTTCAGCGAGCTCATGACGTAGTCGCATATCACGGATGATTTGACACAAACCATATCTATATGTTAGTGATAGGGGAAGAACGATGGTTTCTAAGAGGCTCATGGACGTCCCCGAATCAGGTACGGTCGCGATAGCTAACCTAGTCAGTCAGCTGAAACACGACGGCGTCGAGATAATATCATTCTCAATGGGAGAACCCGATTTCGATACTCCCGGACACATCAAAGAGGCATGCGCAAGATCGCTTAACGGAGGATTTACGCATTACACGCCGTCAACGGGGATACCCGACCTCAGGAAGGCGATAGCCGAGAAGACGGCACGCGACAACAAGATAAAATGTACCGCGAAGAATGTTCTCGTCACACCGACGAAGCACGCGCTGTTCATGATCGCCCTCGCATACCTCGATCCCGGGGACGAGGTGATACTGCCGGACCCGGCGTGGGTCTCTTACGACGCGGTGATAAGGCTGGCGGGCGCGAAGCCCGTCTACGTACCGACTAAATTTGAAGATAATTTCTGCATGAGCGCGGACATGATGGCCGCCGCGATAACGAAGGATACGAAAATGGTGATGCTCAACTCCCCGTCGAACCCGACCGGCTCCGTTATGCACCGCGATACTCTGAAAGGCATCGCGGACCTGTGCATCGATAAGGACATACGCGTGATGTCCGACGAGATATACGAGGACATAATCTACGAGGGGGAGCACATATCCATCGGATCATTCGACGGGATGTTCGACCGCACGCTCACATTGTCGGGATTATCAAAATCATACGCGATGACCGGATGGAGATTGGGCTGGATGGTCGCCCCCGAGAAGGACATCGCCGCTGTGAACAAGCTGCAGACGCATTCGATCACATGCTGCACATCCTTCGTGCAGGAGGCGGCCGTCGAAGCGCTCAGGGGAACGCAGGAACCGAAGAAGAAGATGGTCGCAGAGTTCAGGAAGCGGAGGAATTTAGCGTTAGACCTGATAAGGGACATCAAAGGCGTGGAATGCAACAGCCCCGAAGGCGCGTTCTATCTGTTCCCGAGGTACAACCGTAACATATCGTCAGATGACCTGGCCGTGTACCTGATGAGGGATGCGCACGTCGCGATAACGCCGGGACGGTCATTCGGCCCGTCGGGCGAGGGATGCTTCAGGTTATCGTACGCCACATCCGAGGATAATATCATCGCAGGCATCGAAAACATAAGGAAGTCCCTTTTGAAATTATGATCCGCCGGCGGCGGATGATGCTATGTTTTATAATGGCGTTGTCAATAAGGGAACATCCGCCCGCATCCGCGCATGCGAAGGCACCGAACGGAGGGAAAGAATTGGACAGAAAACTCTTCACCGTAGGCCCGGTACACGTTGATCCCGAGATACTCAAAGCGCAGACGAGGCCGATGATAACGCATCGGTCGAAAGAATACAAGGCGCTGCACGCGTCAGTGATCGAGAGGCTGAAGAAGGCATTGGACACCGATATGGACATATTCCTCGTCGCGGGGTCCGCATCGGCGTTCCTGGAGGGAGCGGTGAGGAACGGCGTGAAAAGCAACGTCCTCGGGATAACGAACGGTTCCTTCGGGGACAGATGGATCGATATCTCCAAGGCGAACGGGAAGAACGTCAAGGAGATACGGGTGCCGTGGGGCAAGCCGATACTTCCCGCGTCCGTCGAAGGCGCGGTGGACGATTCGATCGAGGCGGTGCACTTCGTGAGCAATGAATCCTCTACGGGCGTGCTCAGCCCGCTGGGCGATATGATCGATTCGATAAAGAAACAGAACGACCCGCTGATATTCGTGGACGGTGTGACGTCCGTCGCGGCGACAGACCTTCAGCTCAGGAAGAATAACGTTGACGCATTGGTGTTCGGATCGCAGAAAGCGCTCGGACTCCCGCCCGGGCTCGGGTTCATAGCGGTCAGCGAAAAATTAATGAAAAAGGCGAAAGAGGTCCAGAACAGGGGATTCTACACCGATCTGATCAAGATCAAGAAGAATAACGACGAGAACTCAACGTTAACTACGTCGCCGGTATCGCTGGTGTACGCGCTGGACCTTCAGCTGGACAGGATGCTCGCCGAAGGCATGGCCGCAAGATACAGACGCCACCGTGAGATGGCCGGCATTGTGAGAACGTGGTCGTCAAAACTTCACGGCATGCTGCCCGAGGAAAAATATTCATCCGATACGATCGGCGTGCTCAACCGCGGCGACCTGGATTTTGATAAGTTCCACGCGTCGCTGAAGGCAAAGGGCTATGAGATATCGAACGGTTACGGCGAAGTGAAACAAAGGACGTTCAGGATAGGGCACATGGGCGACGTAACGCCGGCGACCCTGAGGGAATTGCTTAAGGCAATGGATGAGACACTGGAGGAATTCAAATGAAACTGTTGGTTTCGGACCCGCTGTCGGAAGAGGGTCTCAAGATACTCGCCGCATCCGGCATACCGGTAGACGTGAGGCCGGGGCTGAGCGAGGACGAACTGTGCAAGATCATCGGGGACTACGACGGCCTGATCATAAGGTCGGGGACAACGGTCACCAAGAAGATCATAGACGCTGGTAAGAAATTGCGCGTCGTGGGACGCGCCGGCGTCGGCGTCGATAACGTGGACGTGCCGTATGCGACGCAAAAAGGGGTCCTTGTGATGAACACCCCTTCCGCCAACATCATATCGGCGGCGGAGCACTCGCTCGCGATGATGATGACGCTGGCCCGCATGATACCGTGGGCGCATGCGTCCGTTCACAAAGGGGAATGGAAGAGAAGCAAATTCACAGGTATCGAACTGTACGGGAAGACGCTGGGAATAATAGGCGTCGGCCGCGTCGGCGGCGAGATAGCGAAGCGCGCGAAATCGTTCAACATGACGATGATCGGCTACGACCCGTACTTACCGCAGGACGTCGCGGACAGCCTCGGCGTTCGTTTGACAACACTGGGCGATGTGCTGATGAACTCCGATATCATGACGATACACACGCCGCTGCTCCCGGAGACGAGGAACATGATCTCCGCGGCACAATTCAAAATGATGAAGAAGAACGCGCTGCTTGTGAACGTGGCGCGCGGGGGCATCGTCAACGAGGATGACCTATACGATGCGCTGAAGAGCAGGACGATAGCGGGCGCGGCGTTCGACGTGTTCGTCGACGAACCGCTGAAGGAAGGGTGCAAGCTTCTCGAACT
Organism: Methanomassiliicoccaceae archaeon; assembly: GCA_031254685.1. Taxonomy (GTDB): domain Archaea; phylum Thermoplasmatota; class Thermoplasmata; order Methanomassiliicoccales; family Methanomethylophilaceae; genus Methanomicula. The sequence continues at coordinate 9,637 of JAIRTZ010000060.1, read as the reverse complement.
GGATAATCTCGTAACAACGCCGCATCTCGGCGCAAGCACCGTGGAAGCGCAGGAAAAGGTATCCGTGGACATAGCCGAGAACGTCATCGCGTATCTGCGCGACAATATCATCTCGAATGCGATCAACGCGCCCCGCGGCCAGCTGGACCCGGCGCTCGCGCCCTACCTCCCGCTGGCCGAACGCCTTGGAATTTCGCTGCACCAGCTCAACGGGCTGAGGCCTGTCGATAAGATAGAGGTCATGTGCAGCGGCGAGATAGCGAAGAAGAACACAAAAATGGTAACGCTCTCGGCGATCATCGGCATAATGAAGAACATCGTCGGCGACAACGTGAACATGGTGAACGCCGAATCGCTGGCAAAGGGCAAGAACATAAAGATAACAGAATCGAAGAACGAGGACTCGCCGGTGTATTCGAACATGGTCACCGTGACGATAACGTCGGGAAAGGATGTGCGTTCCGCACGCGGAACGGTCTTCGCGCAGAAACCGCGTCTGATAGGCATAGACAGCTACTGCTTCGAGATACCGCTGGACACCGATCTGCTGTTCGCCAAATATCATGACAAGCCGGGCGTCATAGGAAGCGTCGGCAAGATACTCGGCGAGAACAACATCAATATCGGACAGATGACCGTGGGCCGCGACACCGCGACGGGAATGGCCATAATGCTGATGGGCGTGGATCACGAGGTGCCGGCGGAACTGGTGAAGAGGATAAGCGACGCGACGGGATTCGATGAGACGAAGTTCATCGACCTCGTCGAATGAATCACAACGCGGACACGGGACGTGACGCCATGGACAATGACGCCAAAAAAGCATTGTACCCGTTCATAGCGCTCGCGCTCGTCTACACCAACCTGTGCTTTGTGCTGCTGTATCATCTGGAGAACGACGCGCCCATCTACCTCGTCGCGTACACGATCTTCGCAATGGCCGTCGCGATACTCGTCCTCCGCAACTTCTTCTCACGGACGGTATTCAGAGAGGCGGACCACGGAAGACCCGCGAAAGAACTTAAACCGCTCGGTTCCGATGACAGCGGCGGGATGAGGACCGTTACGATAACAATGTCAAGATTCATTCCGTCCGCCGTCTTCGAACTGCTGGCGGACGGCGTGAAGATAACGGACGCCGAGAGCGGCGATAAGTTCAGGATATCAATGACCGCGGACGAGCACAAACTGACCGTCAGCAGCGGCGCCGACGTCCACTGGACGATACCCGCGGGCGGCGACCGCAACGTGTACATATGGTTCGAAAGATCGTCTAAAGCAGCAAAGGACCTCCTCAGGATAGAGGACGTGACGGCCGGGTCCGAAGATGCGGTCGCAAGGGACACCGCCAGCTTCGGGAGGTTCAAGAGGATACTGAATATTACGATAATAGGATGCACGGTCGCGTGCATGGGAGCGGTACTGGTGCTTATACTGGTGCTCTGATGCATTCACGATAAAAAGACGGCGCGCCCAATGTGTAAAAGTTATTAAACGAGGAGTCATACAGGCTGTTCACCTGGTGTTCTCAATGTCCGAAGCAAAAGTCACACTGACGGTCGAAGACCTTACCATGGCGATACAGAACAGCATCGAGAACAAGGGCATGGACGAGGACCACGCGTACGCGCTGGCCCAGCACATTCTCAACTTCTTCGGATATTCTGACAGGATCATTGATAATATACTCGAGCCGGAGGACCGCGACGCGTTCTATATGCTCGAGGATACCGGCATTTTAACGACGGAGCGCGAGGAGACGACGCTCTACGACGGAAGGGAATGGAGGATCCATTACTGGCTGTTCAGACGGGAGCGCATAATCGAACTCATGGAACGCGCCGATCCCAAGAAGGCCGAGGAGGTCGTCGATTCCGTATACGGCGATCTTCCGGACGATATTTGGAAGCGCAGTAAGTAAATTCGGACTCTGGGCACTTTCGGTCACCACTCCCTGTTATCCAAAGGAAAGGTTGGATGAAATTTGTGAGGAGGAAAGGTAATGTTATATGTTAATAACATTATTGTTAGTAATATGTATGCGAGCGGATCCAAAGAACAGATCGCTGCCAACGTTTCCGACGCAGAACAGAGCATTCTGTCATGGTGGGCGGAAAAGGCGGGGAAGGAAGAATATCTCACAGCCGTTTATTTACTCCAGGACAAGGCCGGACTTTCGTTCAAAGAGGCGAGAGCGTGGCTGATACCGTTCCAATACATCAGAAAATTGGCTGCCGAATGGAAATGCTCCGAAGAGAACATACACAACCTCAGACGGAGAGGAGGCGACAAGATCCGAAAGACCGGCGATAATTGCGGCGAAGAGGTCTTGTGCAGAATACCCGCATATCTGTATCACATCCTCTGAGCGCCGACGGTGTAAGGAGGTAGTTTCGGTCACCCCCTAGCATCATTCATATACTCATACCGCAAGTGATGTGTGTGCACCTGTTCCCGTACACGCCCAGAAAGTCGCAGAAGGAGTTTGTCGAGTTCGTGAACGAATGTGTCAAGGACGGTCTGCCGTGCATCATCGAGTCGGGCACCGGAACGGGAAAGACAGTCTGCGCCCTGGCGGGCGCATTGCCGTACGCGCTTGACAAAGGGAAGAAGATAGTGTATCTCACGAGAACGAGCTCGCAGCAGAAGCAGGCGATACTCGAGCTGAGGAAGATCTCCAAGATAAGGAAATTGTTCGCATTGGGAATACAGGGCAGAGGCGCGTCGACGTGCCCAAAGATCATGTCCGACCCGGAATTGATGTCCGGCTCTCCGGACGAGCTGTCGAAGTTCTGCGCCGAATTCAAGAAACGCACGGGTACCGCCGCGGGATGCAGGTTCTATGACAACATCTTAGAGACAGACATGAAGGAGCACATAGAATTCTGCAGCTCCAGGATGCCGACGTCGGACGAATTCAGCGCGTACGCTTTGGAAAAGGGATTATGCCCGTACGAGATGATGAAACGTCTGATCCAGAACGCGGACGTCGTCATCGCGCCGTATCATTTCATCTTCGTCCCGGGAACGAGACAAAGATTCCTGGGATGGCTGAACACGCATCTCGCGAACATCATCATAATAGTGGACGAGGCGCACAACCTCCCGGATCACCTGAGGGAGGTGATGACGTCGCGTTACACAATGCGCGCGCTCGACCTCGCGGAAAGCGAGGCGAAGGAATGGAAGGACCCGGAGGTGTTCAACGGGATATCGGCGACAGACGTGATCGGCGTGGTCAGAGGGAAGATACTCGAAGCAAAACAAGAATTCCTGAAGGACGAGGACGGTCTGATACCTCCGTACTTCATAGAGGACGGCCTTCTGGAAGAATTGAATCTGTCCTCATACAAGACGGGGAACGTATGCAAAGCATTGATAGAGCACGGAGAGATCGTCGCGGAGACGAAGAAGACGAACGGGAAATTACCGAGGTCGTACATGCGATCGCTCGGCGCATTCGTTCAGTTCTGGATGAACTCGGAGGACGAGATATACGTAAAACTGATAGTCGGCGACGATTCGGCGCTGGAGGCGTTCTGCATGGACCCGTACGAGGCGGCCGAACCGTTACGGTCGTGTCACGCCTCGATACACATGTCCGGGACTCTGGAGCCGTTAACGGAATACCGCAACGTTTTGGGATTGGAGGACGCGAGGATCGCCCGATTCGCGTCCCCGTTCGACCCGAACAATCTTTTAACGATACACGCAACCGACGTTACATCGAGGCATGAGGAACTCAGACAGGACGATACGATAATGCCGAGGATGGAGGATCACATCGTGAGCATCGCGAACTCGGAGAAAAGGAACACGGCGGTGTTCTTCAACTCGTACACGACGATGGACACGATGATCAAGGACGGCATATGCGGCCGCACCGATCGTAAGGTCTTCATAGAAAGGAAGGGAATGACCAATTCGGAACATCAGCGGATGGTGGACGAATTTAAACGATCCAAGGAAGGGATACTGTTCGCGGTCTGCGGCGGAAGGATAAGCGAAGGGATCGATTTCCCCGGTAAAGAAATGGAGATAGCGATACTCGCCGGGATGCCGTTCGCGAGGCCCGGAGCGAAGCAGGACGCGCTGCAGCGGTACTACGACATAAGGTCGGGGAACGGATGGGAGCTTGCGGTGCTCACACCCACGCTGAGGAAGATGAGGCAGGCGATGGGACGGCTGATACGTTCGGAGAGCGACGCAGGGGCGGCCGTGATACTGGACAAACGGGCAGCCGCGTATCAGCTGCTCGCGGCGAAGCGTTCGCTCGATGTTGTCGGGGATGTTGCGGGTTTTTTCTCAGATCGTAAAAAAGACCGCTCATAGGAACAGCTACACTACATGTAATGCGAACATTTTTATCAAACGATCTTACTGAACATCAGCAAAGAGAAATGAGATATGTCCAAGGAAACTAAAAAAAAGATACATACTTCGAAGATCACAGATGTTTATGCGAAGGACGTTAAATCCGTCCGGTCCGTGAATGTTCTCATTGTTGATGATGAATTGGACTATCTCGACGACGATCCGATCACACAGGAAGAAGAAAAGGATCTGCGGATCAGTATGAACGAGTTCAAAAACGGAAAGGCCATCCATATACCCGGATCTTATACAGATGAGGAATTTTTTAAAGTATTGAGAGAATGAGAGGTCATATAAGTGGCGAACGAGATATTATCATCACCTCAATTCAAAAAACTATACAAGGCGAAAAGAAAAAAGTCTCCGGAAGATCTTATGAGGAGGGTTGATGACGGCATTGCCGAACTGAGACGTTCGAAATGGCCGGAAAAGATAGGGATCCGCAAAAGAGGCAAACTGTCTGATTATTACTCATATGACATAAGTGACGGGCATCGTATCCTCTATCAGGTGGAGAGAACGAACGGTATCATCTTCGTGAATCTTTTTCGGGTCTGCGACCATAAGAACGTATATGGCACCGATTAATTCGCCGTATACAGGAACGAATCCTCTGACAAAGTTGAAAGCATTTATACGGTCCTTTGACGTTGCCGCAACGGGAGTTACGCAATGGATGTGCTGGATGTCGTCGTGATCATGCTCATAGGGCTGTGGGTATTCTTGCCCGCAATGCTTCCGAACTCCGCCGCAGTGGTGTTCGGCGGCGGTAAGCCGATGGACTTCGGAAGGTCGATCAACGGGAAGAGGATATTGGGCGACGGAAAGACGTGGAGGGGATTCTTCGGCGGAGGCCTGGCCGGGGTGGCCCTCGGAATCATACTTATGGGAATTTCATACATATTCGACAAGGACGGCCTGTGGGGATACATCGACTTCTGGAAGGGGCTGGGAATAGTGATATGCCTGTCCTTCGGGGCGCTGCTCGGCGATCTGATGGGGTCGTTCATAAAAAGACGGCTCGGGATCGCGAGGGGCAAGAAGGCGCCGATATTGGACCAATTCGATTTCGTCATCGGCGCGTTCCTTCTGACGGCGTTATTCCATTGGAGATGGGTGTACGACACGTACATACACGAATGGCACATACTCGCGCTGATCTTCTTACTGATTGTAACATTATTATTGCACCGTGCGATGAACATACTCGGATATAAGATGAAACTGAAGGACGTACCGTGGTGATGACATGAGCGAAATGAGAAAAGCGTTAAAGGAATGCGGGGCGCTGCAGTTCGGGGATTTCACGTTGGCATCCGGCGCCAAGAGCAATTATTACATCGACATAAAGAAAGCAAGCACAAACCCGAAGGTGCTGTACCTGATATCACAGCTGATGGCCGAGAATATCCAGGCGACCGGAAAAAGATATGACCGCATAGCCGGCGTCGTATTGGGTTCCGTGCCGCTGGCCGCCGCGTTATCTCTCGCAACCGGCATCCCGTACGTGATGGTGCGCAAGGAGAAGAAAGATCACGGGACATCAAAACTGATAGAGGGCGACCTTAACAAAGGGGATAACGTGCTCGTTATCGAGGACGTCATAACATCGGCCGGCTCCTGTATATCCGCCATCGGAACATTAAGGGAGGCGGGCGCATCGGTCAACGAGATATATGCGGTGATAGACCGGGAGGCGGGCGGAAGGGACGCGCTGAAGAACATCAACGTCACGTTAACGGCATTGGTCAAAGCGTCGGACCTGCTGAAGAGGTATTGTCCATGAAAAAGATAAGGGTCGGAATATACGGTTACGGGAATATTGCCAAAGGCGTCGAAAGGACCATAGCAAAAAATGATGACATTTCGCTGGAGGCCATATTCACAAGACGCGACCCGTCCAAGATAAAGACGATATCCGGCGTGAAGGCGACATCCGTCGACAAAGTGCTCGATTATGTGAATAAGATCGACGTCATGCTCCTGTGCGGCGGGTCCGCGACGGACCTCCCGGTACAGGGGCCCGAGCTGGCAAAACATTTCAACATCGTCGACACGTTCGACAACCATCTGAGGATATCCGAATATCTGGACGCGGTGGACAGACAGGCGAAGGCGCATAAGAAGGCGGCGATAATATCGGCGGGATGGGATCCCGGACTGTTCTCGATGATGAAAGCGTTATTCTCATTCCTGTTACCGGAAGGGAAGAGCCAGTCGTTCTGGGGCCCCGGCGTCAGCCAGGGGCACTCCGAGGCCATCAGGAGAATAGACGGAGTAACGGGCGCGATACAATACACGGTGCCGTACGAGGACGTTATGGATGAGGTGAGCAACGGCTCAAAGAAAGAATATACGGCGAGGCAGAAGCACAAGCGCGTATGTTACGTAGCGGTCAAAGAAGGCGCGGACAAGGAAAAGATAGCCAAAACGATAAGGGAGATGCCCAATTATTTCGCTGATTACGACGTAGAGATAAATTTTGTCTCTTCCGAGGTATTGGAACGCGATCACGGCAAGATGCCACACGGAGGCCACGTCTTTCGCAACGGCGAAACTGCCGGCGGCGAAGGATATGCGATGTCGTACTCGATGAGATTCGGCAGCAATCCGGAGTTCACGGCGTCCATAATGACAGCGTTCGCGAGGGCCGCGTTCAGACTCTCCGGCGAGAACGAATTCGGAGCGAAGACGGCGTTGGACATACCGCTCTCCTATCTTTCCCCGAAGGGCAGGAACGAGCAGATAAAGGAATTCCTGTGATCGCATGATCCCGGAAAAGAACTGCACCCGATGCGCTCTTTGCCAATTCAGAACGAAGATCGTGATGCCCGACGGCGATCCGTCGTCAAACGTCATATTCGTGGGCGAGGCCCCCGGCGAGAATGAGGACCTGATCGGAAGGCCGTTCGTCGGAAGGTCAGGAAAATTATTGGAGAAGATAATGCTGGAGGAGGGAATAAAACGTTCTGACGTGCTGATAACGAACACCGTGAAATGCAGGCCGCCCGGCAACCGCGACCCCACGAAGGAGGAAATGGACGCCTGCAGGCCGTTCCTTGAGCACGAATTATCCGGACGTAAAGTTATAGTCGGTCTCGGGAGATCGGCATGCCGAGACCTGATAGGATACGAAGGCAAGATGGGCGAGATAGTGAACAAGGAGATGAAAATAAACATCGGCGGCAAAGAATTGACGTTCCTGCCGGCGTATCACCCGGCCGCATGCATATACAACAACGATTCAAAAGCGGAATTAAGAAGGACGATGAACATACTGAGGACGAAATATATGGGGTGAGAGAATGGACGGCGTTTCCGGATATATGATAGACATGGACGGCACAGTGTACAAAGGCGACGCGGTGATCCCGGGAGCGCCCGAATTCGTCGAAAGGCTGAAAGCGAAGAAGATACCGTTCGTATTCCTTACGAATAATTCGGCGTCCGACCGTAAGCATTATTATAACAAGCTCACAAAGATGGGATTCAAGATCACCGTTGACAACATTCTGACGTCAACGACGGCGACCGTGACGTACATCAAGAAACACTACGCCGAAAAGACGGTATATCCGCTGGGGACATCGAAATTCATCGACGAGATAAAGGAAGCGGGGATACGCATCGCCGACAAGGACCCGGACATGGTCCTGCTGGCCTTCGATACATCGATAACTTACGAAAAGATGAACAACGCGTACCAATTCATAAAAAAAGGTTCGTTGTTCGTCGCCACGCATCCCGATGATCTGTGTCCCACCGAACAGGGATACGATGTGGACATCGGCCCGTTCATAAGATTCTTCGAATCCATGACGGGAACAAAGGCGACGGTCATCGGAAAGCCGAACAAACTGATGGCGGAGATGGCGGCCGAGAGAATGAACGTCCCGCTGAAAGGGACCGTGATGATCGGCGACCGCATATACACGGACATGAAAATGGCCGCCGATTCAGGCATAAGATCGATAATGGTGCTCACCGGCGAAGCAAAGAGAACAGACCTCGACGTATCGGAGATAAAGCCGACGGAGGTAGTGAACTCGGTGGATGACATCCTCAGATGATGCTATAAAAACAATACCTTTTTTATCGCTGTTAAGCTCTGTGAACAGTGTTTTATATTTAAACCACGCTACCAAAATCATAGAAAAAATGTCCTTTTCTTGAGAACGGCCGATCCGTCGCCGGGTCCGCCGGACACGGGCGGGGACATCACCGGCGGGGAGTCATATGGCTGTGAGAAGGAGCAACAGGATTGAGGATGAACGCAATACCCGTGCCCGCGGCACGGGTCTGAGATATATGGCGCTGTGTGTCGCATTGGCAGCAGCGGTGATAATGTCGGTACAGTTCTTCGGCGTGTTCAACGAACAGACCGGAGATAACAACGAAGCATTCGCGGTCGGCGCGGACCACACGATCGATCTGACTGCGCCGGGAAGCGGTCCCGGATGGGCGAACTCGGGCACTGATCTGACATTTGATCAGGATGCGAACGGCCTTACGTATGAGATCACTCAAATTTTCCATACCGCATTGCCCATGGTGATCATCTTCATGGTGACCGTGGAGACAACGGTGACGTTCAACGGGATAAACATCAGCGGGAACGTCTTTATTGACGCGGATGCCGTAGTGAAATTTTTGATACTCGGTGAAAACAACATCTCTGGGAGCATCATAACGCACAGCGACGCCGAGATAATCATAGACAGCGCCACCGGTAATGACGTTAATGATGAATTGAACGTGACAGCCACCGGCAATCATGCGGGCATCGGCGGTATGGGTTCGGGTACGGGCAATCCGGGCGACGGCCGGGATGCCGGCAAGATAACGATACTCGGCGGGACAGTGACCGCGACCGGCGTCAGTGGAAGCGCAGGCATCGGCGGCGGCGCAGGTTATTTAGGCACGGGCGGGAACGGAGGCACAATAAGGATAGAGGGCGGCTTCGTGCATGCGAAGGGAAGCAACCAATACGGCGGCGGAGGCATAGGCGGTGCCGCGGGTGTGGCCGGCACAAGCGGCAACGGCGGGAACATCACGATCACTGGCGGTACAGTGTATGCGATAGGAGGAGATGCCGGCGGCGCAGGCATCGGCGGCGGCAACGGGATCCCGGCGGGCGGCGCGGACGGCGGCCCAAACACGATCGCCGGAGGCCGCGCATATGCGACAGGCAGCCCTCCCTCGGGAGGCGCAGGCATCGGCGGCGGCGGAGGAAGCAGCAAAGGCGGCGACGGCGGTACGATCA
>JAIRTZ010000125.1 GCA_031254685.1 Methanomassiliicoccaceae archaeon | reverse complement strand
GCCGGCGGCGCATCGATATCATCGGGCACAGCGGTCGATGACGGGAAGACGGTCATATTCACTGCGGCGCCGGACGCCGGCTACCGCGTGAAGGAATGGAAGAACGGCACATCGGCGGTATCAGGCAACGTTTCGAACACCCTCACGATATCCGGCCTTTCGTCGGACACGGTCATCACCGTGGAGTTCGAGGCCGTGCCCGCGCCTCCGGCGCCCGCAGACGACGGTCTGCCATGGCTGTTGCTGATAGGCGTGATAATCATCGTTGCGGCGATCGCCCTCGCGGTATACTGGTTCGTGATCAGGAAGAAGTAAGGTCAATGCCCGCCGGGGCCGGGACGGCGCGGACGGCCGTCCGCGCCATGACCCTAAAAAAACATGGGCGTCCGGAGGCCGTCCGAAGACGGCACTCACCGGACGGTCTCCCGCGGATGCGGGAAAAGAGGTTCACTTGAGGACCTTGTCGTACATTCCGGCCTTGACGTCCTTCTGGAAGACCTTCGGTTCCTTTCCGTCGACGGTCACGCCTACGCAGACGCAGTTGCCGGCAACTTCGAGGACGCGTGCCTTCACGGTCGCGCCGAGAAGGTCGCCCTCTTTCATCGCCGCGATCTTCTTTATCTGGTCTATCGTAAGGTTGCCGACCTTCGTTGTCCTTGTGTTGCTGGAACCGCTCGCCAATCCGAGCTCTCCTTTGATGAGTGCGGACACCGGAGGTGTTCCGACCTTTATCTCGAACTTCTTGTCGTCGGCGATTATTATCTTTATCGGAACTTTCATTCCCGCGAACGCCTTCGTCTTCTCGTTGATCGCTGCGATCACTTCGTTTATCTTCACGCCCTTCGGGCCCAGCGCGGGCCCGAGAGGCGGACCTGCGGATGCTTTGCCGCCGTCCACCAATGCTTCTACTACATCTGCCATGTTCTTCACTTATCCTTCTCGATGATCCTTACGCTGTCTCCCTTCACGGTCACGGGTATCGGGACCATCGCTTCTATTAATTCAACGGTGATCTCTTCCTTGTTGTTGTCGATGTGCTGTACGCGCGCCCTCTCACCCTTGAACGGGCCGTTTATCAGTTCGACGAGGTCCCCTTCGACCATTCCGACGACCGTCGACAGCGGCGTCAGATAATGGTCTATCTCCGCCAGCGACGTTTCGCCGTCGACGAATGAACGTGCTTTCCTTATGTCGCGGGTCTTTTCCCTCAGACGTTCCGTGTTCATTCCCTCGACGAACACGTACCCTCTGAGATTCCCGGGGCTGAGCATCGCGAAAATGTCCTTTTCGCCGATGTTCGCCTTTGACAGGAGGCTGTCAACGACGCTGCGCTCCTGGTCTATCTGTGTCTTGAGTATCATTACGGATTGTTTCGCGGATGCGCGGAACGACTCCTCCGTCGCCTGCCCGTCGTGGACCGCTTTCACGTCGACCATCACAAAGTCGCCGTACCTGGCGCCCTTCGGTGCGATGACCTCCAATCTGAGTTCCTTGGGGTGCTTTCCCGGGGCGTCGACGTCCGCGTCCTTCTTGCTGCGGTAGTTGCTCCAAACCTCGCCCGCGGGATCGTACAGCGTGACGTTCCACTCCGGCGCGCTCTCCGCGTCGGGCCCGGTCGTTATGATGAAACTTAACTTGACCTTTCCCGATGCGACCGGTCCGACCCGGAATGCCCATACGGTGCTCCCGCCGGCGGATATCATCCTGTCACGGTCGCCGTTATCTTTACTGGATGTGCCCGACATGTTAACCCTCTTGCTCAAAAGTATCCGGGAAGGTATCTCATGATCCACATGATCGCGAACCCTACGGCTCCCAGTATCAGTATACCGATGCCGGTGATCAGGACGATCCTCTTGTACTCGTCCTTGTTCGGTCTGTGCGCCATCTTGAGGACCCTGCCGTATCTGCCCTTTCCGATGTTGCGGAACTTCGATTCCAGATCATCCTGGACCCCTGACGCCTTTTCTTCGATGCTCATTGTTCCTTCCCCCTGCCGTACCGCGGCAGCGGTTCATTGCCCTCTCGTTATCACTGGGACAGTAGGCAATGGAGATACCCCTTAAAAAGCATAGATGTTTTAAAGATTTCGGTTAACGATCGGGCGCGTCCTTACGATAAAGGGATGGGCGCGTATGACGGCGGCGCCGGCAGCATCGGTCAAATTGATATATGCGTCATCCGATTGGGAATGACGATAATAATGCCGGGGACCTGCACCGTCGTCATACCGACATACAACGAAGAGAAGAATATCGTCAACATGGCGAAGGCCATCAGAGAACTTTATCCTGATTTTTACATAATGTTCATGGACGACAATTCCACCGACGCATCGAAAAGACTGATAGAGGAGCTCAACGACCTGAGGACGAAACTGGTCACAAGGAAACCGGAGGAAAGGGGATTGGCCGCGAGCGTACTACAGGGCATCGTTGAAGCGGGAACGGATTATTTCATGACGATCGACTGCGACTTCCAGCATCCGCCGAGCGCGCTCGGTCTGATGTACGAGGAAATGGAAAAGGGATGCG
>JAIRTZ010000124.1 GCA_031254685.1 Methanomassiliicoccaceae archaeon | reverse complement strand
GTTCTTCCTGAAACAATCGGAAGAACTTGCGGAGAATTTAAAATTGAGACTGGAGACGCGCACGTGCGGCCTCGGACGCATAGAGGAGCGCATCGCCCGCGTGAAGGAACTTGCCGCCGGACTTTGCCGATGATCGTAACTCATTCGATCTTCATTGCCGTTCTCAGAGCGCTCTCGAACTGCTCGGGGGTTTCGGAACTCACCATGAACGGTTCGCCGTTGTAAAGTTCGATCCACAGCCCCCTCATCACATCCCCCGCTATGTAGCTCCGGGCATCACCGTATCTGATATTGAATCCGTACTTCCACATTCTGGCCTTATTGCTGTCGTACGCCTCTATCCTCGCGTCCCTTATGCTGCTCACCGGGACGACCCGTTTCGCCCCCCACCCGTTCTTTATCGTTAACGAATCGGAGGTCAGCGATACGCTCATCTTTGTTGTGGCCAATACGACGAACAATACCGGGATGATCAATATCGGGAATGCCGCGTTCAGGATCCCGTAATGGCCTTCCCCTATTAAATGCAGCAAAACTGATATTATTACCGTTGCCACGTAAACGCCGAATAACATCCAGAACGTGTACCTGATGTGCGTCGGACATATTTTCATGACCTCTTCGTGGAGCATGTGCGTTCCGTATGTAACGGCGATTGAAAAATATATAGGTACGCGGCATCCCGCACGGATGTTCCGTAAAGGATTATTATCGGCAGTGCGTTCCGGAACATATGAGCGATTCGTTCAAAGAACTGGAGATCGGGGATACCGCACCGGATTTCACGATGCCGTCCGTCGACAGGAAAGAATTCCGTCTGTACGAGGAATTGAAAAAAGGACCGATACTCCTGAACTTCTACGTAGGCGACTTCGGCATCAATTGCACAATTTACATGATGAAGATGATCGAACTTTCCCCCTCGTTTGAGAAGATGGGCGTGCGCATCTTCCCGATAAATCCGGACGGCCTTGAGAATCATAAGATATTCAGGGACCGTTTGAGTTCGCCGTATGACCATATTCACGATGTGAAACAAGAAGTGAGCAAAACATACGGCGCGATCGTCGAGGATTCGCCCATCGTGAAAGGATTCACGAATCGGGAATTCTTCCTTATCGGTAAGGACCGTAAGATACGGTACATATGGAGGGCGCCGGTACCGAAGGTGCTTCCCGACATGGACGAAGTGCTCTCTGAGGTCGGGAAGGCGCTGCAGTAAGCCGGACGATGCTACCGCATCCGAAGGCAATGTAAGGGGTCGTCGTCGACCCTTCCGTCATTGGTGCCGATCAAATCATATGTGAGATCTGCATCACATGTGTGGTATGGTGAACCGTATTGACGACATTTGACATTTTATTCACCGCCGCGGCCTTGGAGCCTATGCATATTCCGGACGATAGCCTCTGGGTAAAGAGCGGTTGTATTCATGTCAAATGCGCATATCTGAAGCGAAGGGCGGATCCAATGGCAGAGATCGAAGAGATTTTTGACCTGTCCGCCGATCCTTCCGAAGAAGAACAGAGGTTTTCCGAATTAAATCGCTATAAGTACGGAGTGGGATCATTGACTGAGCTCATAAGAGAATACCTGAACAGATATGGCGATGACATTTACCTGATACGGATGCAATGGGGCGGAGGATTCATGAGTGGAAACGAGTACATAGAGGTCTCAAAGAAATTCCGAGACATGGAAACGTTTGCGGTGGACGTCAGTCGGGATCGGCCTCTGAGCGTATCGGAGAGTCCTAATGGTCAGATTCTTGGTCTCGAATTATATACGATCTACAAATTCGAAGACAGCAGTATGCACCGTAAAGATACGCGGCCGCCCGATATATTTTGATGCACCGGCGTTCGGGGCGAAGGTGTGCGGTCAGCGGGTGCACATTATTTTTTCGGACGGGTTTCTTTCTTGATCAGCCCCGCGCGTTTTACGCTAAGGGTCCCCGAACGGCCGTTCCATTCCTTCTCGCTTTCTGTTATCGTCAGTACCGACGATTGCATCGGAGAATCGAGGGTCAGCGATTCGTATTCTCCGCCCTCGCCTATCACGCTTACCTTCTTCTTTGCGCTCAATCTTTTCAGGTCTTCGTACGAACCGCCTACGTCCCGTCCCAGCCATGTATCATCGAGGCCGTCCGCATAGACGCCGACTATCACCGCGGAGATCCCGGAATCGATCAGCTCGCTCATCACAATGTCCTGATCCTTTCTCCACAGCGGGGACATACAGACGATCCCGAGCTCATCGCAAACGATATTCATCCGTTCCCACTGATAATCCGACCATACCGCGCCCGTTACGACGCCGTCTATGTCGAGACCTTTCAATGCCTTGCGGAGCGCGTTCATATCGTCCTCCTCGTTACCGCCTGTGGTTGCCGTGACAAGCCGTTTTTTCATGGAGTCTGCGAGCAGCGGAACGATGTTCGAATTCGGGACATGGAATATCATCGAATCGTCCGAGTCCGGGATGATGTTCACTATGTACGCGACATCGTGGCCCATCTGCTCCGCGGTGTACATCGCAAGCGTCGAATCCTTTCCTCCCGAGTACAATGCGGCCAGTCTCATTGCCTGCGTATCGCCGCCATAGTTTAATTTGTTGATGCCGTTCCCGCCTCTATGAGAGTGGACAGGATCACATCGGACGAGTTCAGAAAGGCTGTTACGAAGAGCACGTTGCTTATCATCCCGATCGGCGCCACGGAGGCGCACGGCACGCATTTGCCGCTGGGAACGGACACGTTCCAGGCGGAACGCGTGGCCGATATGATATCAGCGAAAAAAGATAATGTGCTTGTCGCCCCCGCGCTGCCGTACGGCAATCATTCGTCGCTGAAGAACGTGCCCGGGACGATAAGCCTGACCTTCGATACGCTGCGTTCAGTGATGTACGATATCCTGGAATCGTTCATTGAGCACCGCGTCCGTAAGATACTGATCGTCAGCGGGCACTGCGGGACGTCGCATATGGCCGCGGTGACGGAAGCGTGCCGCGATATCGTATCGGAACATGACACGAAGATCATGTTCGTCTCTGATTTCGAGATCGCGAGAGCGGAGAAGGAATTCTGCTTCGACGGCGACGGCCACGGCGGGATGATCGAGACGTCGCGGATGCTGGCCATTGATCCCGCGACAGTTAAGAAGGAACGTCCGAAGGGAAAGTTCGTCCATGCCAACGGCGTGGTGCTGCAGGACGCATCGTCATGCATACCCGACGGCATCGTCGGCGATACGAAGAATGCGTCCGCCGAGCTCGGGGAGAGTATGAATAATTATATCGCAGATACGCTTATTCGTATGCTGGACAGGGACCTCAAATGACATCTAACCTCAAACAGATGGCCGCGGAGAAGGCCGTGCACGATTTCGTCAAGGACGGGATGACCGTCGGCCTCGGGACCGGGACCACCGCGTTCTACGCGATACAGGCCATCGGCAAGCTTGCGCAGATGGGATTCAAGCTCGTATGCGTTGCGACATCCGTGCATACCGAGAAGATCGCGAAGGAATGCGGCCTTACCGTCGTGGACATCGACAGCGTCGAATCCATTGACGTGACCATTGACGGCGCCGACGAAGTGGACCCCGAGATGCAGCTGATCAAGGGGTTCGGCGGCGCTTTGCTGCGCGAGAAGATAGTCGCCTCCGTATCGAAGACAGAGGTCATCATAGTGGACGAGTCCAAACTTGTCGATAAGCTCGGCTCGAAGGGGGCGCTTCCCGTGGAGGTTCTGCAATTCGGCCACATGAAGACCAGAAAAGCTTTGGAAAAGCAGGGATGCACCGTGACGCTCCGGATGCACGAGGGAAAACCGTTCGTCACGGACGGCGGCAATTACATCTACGACTGCAGATTCGGGGGCATCGAGAACCCGTTCTTCCTGGAGACCCGGCTGAATGTGATACCCGGCGTCATCGACAACGGGCTGTTCCTGAACACCGCGAACGCCGTCGTGATAGCGTCGGCGGACGGCACCGTCCGGATGATGTGACCCTCGTTTCGGTAAATTTTCAGGCGCGCCCGCTTTTCCGTTTTAATATAATAGTGTGAGCCTTTTTATATAACATCGTTATTAGCAAACTTTGTTCCCTTATAGGGGTGAATATGCATATGAAGAAGCCCAGAGTCATACAGACTTACTGTCCTTATTGCAAGACCCACACCGCGCACGATGTGGAGAGGGTCAAGAAAAAGAAGGCCAGTGAGCTCAAATGGGGTCAGAGGAGATTCAGAAAGGTGACCGCAGGTTACGGAGGTTTCCCCAGGCCTAAGCCGGAAGGCAGAGAGAAGCCCACGAAGAGGGTCAACATCAGATTCAGATGCGGTACGTGCAAGAAAGCACACCTGAAGCCGTGTCTCAGAGCGAAAAAGTTCGAACTAACGGAGTGATCACATGGTCAACGATTTCATAAGGATAAAATGCAAGGATTGCGGGAACGAGCAGGTCGGGTTCCGACGCGCTGCGACCACGGTCACCTGCCACGTATGCGGTTCGACCCTCATCACACCCAAGGGCGGTGTCGGTGACATAAAGGGCGAAGTGCTTGAGGTGGTCGGCTGATGTCGAGGGCCCGAGGTTTCCCGGAGGATGGCGAACTTGTTGTCTGCACCGTCAAGAGCGTGAAGAACTTCGGTGCCTTCGTAACGCTTGACGAATACGACGACAAAGAAGGGTTCGTGCATGTCCGGGACGTGACCACGGGCTGGGTGAAGTACATCAGGGATTTCATCAGGGAAGGGCAGAAGATCGTATGCAAAGTTCTCGGCGTCGATTCTTCGAAGGGCCACATCGACCTTTCGCTGAAGTCCGTGAACGAGCATCAGAAGAGAGAGAAGATACAACAGTGGAAGAACGAGAAGAAGGCGGAAAAATTAATGGAGATCGTTGCCGAACGGTTATCGATGTCCGTTGACGACGCCTGGGCCTCGTTCGGCAACAAGGTCTTGGAAACGTACGAAACGCTGTACGGCGCCTTCGAGGCCGTCGCCGCCTCCGCCGATGAGTTCAGGGAAGAGTTCACGGGCAAATGGATAGACATTTTCGTGGAGGTCGCGAACGAGAACGTTACGCTGCCGTACGTGCAGATCGAGGGCATACTCGAATTGCGTTCATCGGCGCCGAACGGCGTGGATCTGATAAAGAACGCCATGAAGAAGGGCGAGAAGGCGGCGAAGGATTCCAACGTTGTGTTGCAATACGTCGGCGCGCCGCGCTACCGCGTCGTCATAACGGCGGACGATTACAAAGAGGCCGAGGATATTATGAAAGTGGTGTCGTCGGCGGTCATAGACGATCTTGTGAAGGCGGGCGGCGAGGCCGTCCTCAGACGTGAGAGCAAGTGACCATGAGATCGCAGATGAAGAAATGTCCGAAGTGCGGTGAGTACGTACTGAGCGATGTCTGCAGATGCGGTTCACCGTCGGTGACCCCGCTGCCTGCGAAATATTCGCCCGACGACCGTTACGGCGAGTACAGAAGAAGGACGATCATAAAGGAGTATGGCGAGAATGGAAAATGTCGTAATACATGAGGATTGGCCCAAGCTTAAGGCCCCGATATTCATCGAAGGGTTACCGGGGGTCGGCAACGTCGGGAAGATCGCCGCGGACCATCTCGCAGAGAAATTGAACATCAAGAAGCTCGCGGACATCTATTCCAAGCATTTTCCGCCGCAGGTGATGCTCGACACGGATTGCGTCGCGCAGCTCGCCTGCAATTCATTGTACTATGTGACCGACATCGGCGAGCATGACCTTGTCCTGCTGCTGGGGGACTGCCAGGGGCTCACCGCCGAGGGACAGTACGAGATGGCGGAGGACATCATGAAGATGATCGTTTCTCTCAACGTCACGAAAATTTTCACACTCGGCGGCTACGGCATCGGCAACGTCGTCGAAAATCCCAGAGTTCTCGGCGCGGTGACGTCCGTATCGCTTAAGGCGGACCTTGAGGGGCACGGCGTCACGTTCGTCCCGGGCGAACCGAGCGCGGGCATCGCGGGCGCAAGCGGCCTGATCCTCGGGATGAGCAAGGTCCTCGGGATAGACGCGGTGTGCCTCATGGGCGAGACGTCGGGTTTCTTTATCGATCACAAGAGCTCAAGCGTCCTGCTGAAGGTGCTGACAGGCATACTCGGGCTGGAGATCGACATGAAGGAGCTTGACGAGCGCTCCCAGCAGATGGAAGAGTTCACGTCGAAGATCAAGGAGATAGCAGAGGACCAGAGCAAGGGGCACCTCGGCTACATCGGATGAATTGTCCCGCGGAAGTTGCCAAAATATAAATATGCAATCTTTTATGCAAGACTACCCGACTTAGCTTAGACTGGCTATAGCGGCTGACTGTAGATGAGTTCTCGGAATTTCCGATACAGCCGCAGAAATCAGCAGATCCCTAGTTCAAATCCGGGAGTCGGGACCAATCTCTTCAATTACTACAGCTAAATGATCCTTGGTACGAATGACATCATTCTCTGCGGAACGCCTTCGCGGATGCTGGTGCCAGCGTGTTTGTAATCGGCGTTAGGATAAGTAATATATTACGTTATCGATACTGAACAGGAACCGTCTCGGTTCCTGACAGATTTGAGGGAGGTTTTATGAAAATGACCGTAAAGAAAGCGCAAGCG
>JAIRTZ010000077.1 GCA_031254685.1 Methanomassiliicoccaceae archaeon | reverse complement strand
CGCTCTTCCGATCTCATCCTATGACCGCGCCGGCCATACATCCCGTTCCGGAAACGGAGGTCATCATCTCATGCCCGTTGTTCACCACCGCGACCCGCGTCCCGTCGGTGACGATGTCGACGGCGCCCGTCATCGCGACGACCGCGCCGGTCTTTTTCGAAAGTGATCTGCACACTTCCACGGGATCGCCGTCAAGGCCGTCGGAATCTACGCCGCGGACTCTGCCGCCGGCGCCCGCAAGCGCCCCGATCTCACCGGCGTTGCCTTTAATGACGGATATTCTCACTTCGTTCAGTATCTTCCGGACGGCGTTCATCCGGTACTTCGTCGCACCTGCGCCGACCGGGTCGAGGATCACCGGTATGCCCTTCCTGTTCGCTGCGGCCCCGGCGATGACCATCGCCTCGATCGT
This sequence comes from Methanomassiliicoccaceae archaeon, assembly GCA_031254685.1. GTDB lineage: Archaea > Thermoplasmatota > Thermoplasmata > Methanomassiliicoccales > Methanomethylophilaceae > Methanomicula. Next base: position 3,476 of record JAIRTZ010000077.1, on the reverse strand, counting down.
CTTGTCCGAAGGGGTGCCGATGTTCAGCACCAGCGCGGACGCGTGCCCCACCATTTCCTCGACATCGCCGGCCGCGTCCGACATCACGGGCGTCCCGCCGGCGCACAGCGTGATGTTGGCGCAGTCGTTCATAGAAACGCTATTCGTGATCTGGTGCACCAGCGGTCTCCTCTCGCGGACGATTCGCATCAATTCGGCGGTCTCGCTCTTCATCGGAGAGAATAACGTACAGTAGATATGAAAAGATTGTGTTAAGGAGTTTTACGGATCGGCGCTTTTTAAAGGTCGACCCTCTGCGCGAGCATCATCGGCATGTAGAACCTGCGGAACGGTTTGTCGCCCATATCTTTCTTCACGGATCCCGTGAGTTCATCCAGCGTCATCGTCCTGTCGGCGTTCTCGGACCTGACGTAAACGCTCAGCTCACCGGTCTCCGATTCCTTGTCGCCGATCACCGCGGCGTACGAGCACCAGTCCTGCTTCGAGCGCCTGACCTTCTTGCCGACGGTCGCGTCCGTATCGTCCACGGATACGCGTATGCCCTTCTTTTCAAGCTCCCTGGCCATTTTTACCGTCCTTTCCAGATGGACGCCGGACACCGGCATCAGGCGCACCTGCTCCGGGTTTATCCAAACGGGCAGGTATCCCGGGACACCTTTCTTCTCAATGCCGACGGCGGTGTCCAAGAGCGTATAGAGATAGCGTTCGATGGTGCCGATGATCGCCGTGTGCAGTATCACAGGACTTTTCTTCTCGCCGTTCTCGTCCGCGTACGTTATCCCGAAGCGCTTGGCGTTGCCGATATCGATCTGAACGGTGCCGATCTCCCTGGCGCGGTTCATCTGATCGATTATGTGATACTCGATGTTCACGGTCCAATAGTAATTGATCCCCTCCGGGTAAAAGTGAATGAGCGCCGGACGGTCGTGCTTCCTGCATAGTTCGAGTACCAATTCCCTATTCTCGTCGTATGCCTTCTTCGATGAGAAATTAATGAGCATATCGTACTCGCGCCCGAGCGCCTCGACCTCGTCGAATATCCTTGCGTCAAGTATCTTGAAGTTCTCCCTTGCCTCGTCCTCGTCCTTGCAGACGACGTGAAGGTCCGGCATGTTCAGGCGTCTCGTCCTGAAGCAGAGCATCGTCTCGCCCGACTGTTCCAGACGGTACGAGTCCGCGACCTCGAAAGCCCCGAGAGGCAATTGCTTGTAGCTTATGTTCCAGTTGCGCATCATGGCGAACTGCTGATGGCACGCCGCGTATCTCAGGATGAACGATTTCTTTCCCGTATCTATCGTATAAAGGCGGTCCCCGAACAGGTCCGCGTGCTCCTTCACCGCCGGTTCATCCAATGAGAACATGTTGGTGCCTTTGACCATGTACATCGGCACGTCCACGTCATTGACGATCTGCGTCGCATAATCCGAAACGAGGTCGAACATCAGCGCCCCGTGCGGCGTGAGGCACATATGCCCGACGTCGCTCATAGACTCCCACTGTATGCCGAACTTTTTGCATAATCGTAAATATTCGGGCTCTCCGGCGATCGGTACGCCTTCCTTGCCGAGCGCCTCCTTGCCGATCATCTCCATCATGCACGGCGTGCCCTTCTTGTAATCGTTGACCGATATCTCCTTGCCGTCCTGCGTAAGAATGAAGAATGTCTCCTCGCCCTTGCTCTTCTGTTCCGTTTCCTTTCCCTTGAAATCTCTCGAAAGTTCGGACAGCGGGTGCCCCTTGCATTTTATGCCGAATGATTTGTACCATCCGAACGGGGCCCTCATCACCTCGATGTTATTCGTTCTCAGCGCAGCCTCCATCGTCTTGAGGATGTCCAGGCAGGCCTTCGGTCTGGCAAGGTCATTGCTCAGGTGCGCGTACGGGTATATCATCACGCGTTCCGCGCCCACGTCCTTCATTGTTTTCATGATATCGCCGACGGCCTCTGCCGTCACCTGCGCCGCTGCGCCCTCGTCATCCTTCTCGACGGTGACGAAGACAACGAGAACTTCCTCCATCTTGCCGCTGTGCGCGGCGTCCTTTATCTCTTCCGCGACAGGCGTCTTCTTCTTTGATTCGAACTCCATGGAATCGGCGTGGATGTATAGCGCTCTCATGACATCATATCCATTTTTTAGTGCCCCCGCAACGGGGGGCGCTTCCGTACATCGCCGAGGTCTTATTAAAACGAACGCATACGACTAAGGAAGGTTTTAATAAGAAACAGTCGTTGCGACCATAAGGATGTGACATGGCCGAGGATAATGAAACACCCACTAAAAAAGGCAGAGACCCGATCCTGTTGGTCGGGGCTATCGTTCTGGTCCTTGCGTTCGCGGTGGTCATCAGCGGATACGCGTACGGAGAGTTCGTATCCTCCGATTCGAAGGAACCGGCAAAGTTCGGAAGCACGGTCAAGGTGGATTACATCGGCAGTTACTACGGATGGTACGACGAGGACGGCGCGGTCGTTTTCGATACATCGAAATGGTCCATAGCCAATGACGACGATATCGCCAAAAGCTGGGAATTCTCGAAACGCGACGAGAAACAATACGTTCCGTTCAGCGTGACGATAGGCAGCGGCGGCGCGCTGATGGACTTCGAGAACATACTGATCGGTATGAAGATCGGCGAGACGGTGCGGATAGAGATACCGGAAGCGTACGGCGCGATACCGGCGGCGGCCGTCAGGGAATGGGATATGACGATGCCCCTCAGCCAGACCGAGACGATGTCCGCGGAGACGTACAAGCTTGTGTTCGGGCTGGACAACAACATCCTCCCCGGACCGCAGCCCGATGCGAGGCATCCGTACGGATGGATGTCCGGCGCGTTCTGCGATTCCAACGGTGTCGTGACGGTGACGCACAGAGTGACCGAAGATCCCACGGACGATAACAACGTGTACTGGAACGCGGACAAGAGCATGAGCTCCACGGTGACGAACATCTCGGGAGACTTCTTCATAACGTTCGACTTCCCCGATTACGTTGAGGGCAGGCTGATAGAGTTCGTGAACAACGGACAGAAGTTCTTCATAACCGACATTGACGAGACCGCCGGGACGTTCAAGACCAAGAACACCGACGAGAAGACCGGGATGACCCTGTTCTTCGTTATAACAGTCGTCGGATTCGAATAAACGCCTTTCCGTTATAATTTCTCACAACTAGACGATGTGCTCTATCTTTTTCTTAAGATCGCTGAGGTCCCTGGCGAGCATCCTGATCATCGGACCGCGTTTGTACGTCCCCATGTCGCAGATCACATCGGGCATAGAGCCGTAGTCCCTTATCGCGAATGTCGTCAGTTCGCCGAGTCTCGCGTCGGGATACTTCTCGCGGTCGGCGTACGTTATGTACATGCCGACCTCCTCCATGACGTCAAGAAGGTCCTCGTCGTACTGGATGTCCATCGCCGCCCTCATGTCCCTGTCAAAGCGCATCGCGGCGAGTATCATGTACGATAGGTGC
>JAIRTZ010000059.1 GCA_031254685.1 Methanomassiliicoccaceae archaeon | reverse complement strand
ACCCGGCGGCGTTCACCATCGACCGTTCGGACATGTTCATGGCACGGTGGTCCGATGTGATGTTCCAATTCAGCCTGGACAATATTTCATCTTCATTCATGACGCCGCTCGTCCTGCTCATGCCGCTGTACGTTCTCAGCGTATCTTTGAGGAACATCAGCGATTCGATCAGATTTGACTTTCCCGATCCGTTCTTTCCGTAGATCAACGCATATGAGACAGGAGCTTTCTCGGCCCCGGTCAGGTCGAATGTGATGTGGTTGAAGGACTTGAAGTTATCCAATACTATTTTTTTAAACATCTTGTATCACGAACAGGTATTAATCATGCAGTAAATAAATTTAACCAATGATTTTACTACTGTTTATCATTTTGATATGATATATAACGCAGACTGTTCCGTATGTATCGCCGATCATCCGACGGAACGTTCACGTCATAATGAACATGACGGCGTCAGTGCACAACGAGACGCCCTTCCACCTCTGCGTCCGGAAGTTCGGCGTCGTCGAAATATTCTTCCAGGACGGCGAGTATGGACGCCGTCACCGGAACGCCTTTCCCGTCGGCGAGGTCTTTGAGCGGCATGTTGAAGAACTTGTCGAAATTCTTGATATGGTATTCCTGCAGTCCTATCGTTATAACGTCGTCATCACCGAGAGGCTCACCGTTGAACTCAAGCGTCTCGATGATCTTTTTGTTCACGTCGTACACGATGCGGATACCTTTGGAGAACTGATAGAATTCTCCTTCTTCGCCTATGACGTTCTCATCGCGGAACACATGCCTCAGCATGCGCCGCAGCTGTGCGCCGGTGACCTTCAGCGCTAATACGCGGTCGTCGTACGGCATCACCTCAAGAAGATTCCCGTAAGTGAATATCGGGCCCGCCTTCGGTTTGCGTATCGATCCGGAGCCGAGGATCATCAGGTCGATATCGAGCACTTCCTGAAGGGCGTCGCACATCAGGTCGCCGAGTTCGGTCTCACGGTAACGGGACGGATGCGTCAGCGTACCCATGAACCTGCAAAGGATACGTTCATACTTCTGATCTATCCGCTCCTTGTATCTCGATATGATGTCCTCCATCTGTTCGTCCCTCGGGCAATGCAGGCTGTCTATCGGGACGAGCTCCCATTTGTATTCTTTGATGCGGTTCTTCTCGGTGTCGATGACAAGATCGAAACGTCCGATCTGCGCGGTGCCCACGCCGGCCTGCGCGATAAGGATGCCGTTGATAACTTCCGGCTTTTCCAATACGGTGTGGCTGTGCCCTCCGATTATCATATCCACGCCCCAGGACGGGTCTAACAGCGCCGCCAATCGTTTATCGTCCTCGAAGCCGATGTGTGTCAGCAGTACGGTCATATCGATGTCCAGGCTGCCGCTGTACGCGTTGCATATCTGGCCCACCTCGTTCGCCGCCTCCTCGACGTCGACGAGACCGCCCAGCAGTTTATCCAAACGGATGTTGTTCATCACTTCCTGCGTTATGATCCCTATGAAGAGGACCTGCATCCCGTTCACTTCGACGATCTTATGCGAGTTGAACAGCCGTGTGTACGGGTTCTTAATGAAAAGGTTGGCATTCACTATCGGGAAGTTCGCGCATCGTTCCAGGAACAGAAGATGCGCCAATCCGTAATCCGTCTCATGGTTGCCGATGGACGCCACGTCGGGGCTTAACATGTTCATTATCTCTATCGTTGATATTCCCTTGTACTCGGAATCGATCAGAGAGCCCTGTAACATATCGCCGGCGATGCAGTACAGCGCATGATCGTTCTCCGCTCTCACCTGTGACACGTAACCGGAGAGCATGGAGATCCCGCCGAGCAATTTCTGATCGGTGTTCTCCGACAGAAAATTCCCGTGAAGGTCGTTGGAATGCAGTATTATGAGTTCTTTGTATCGCTCTTCGGTCATATGGTATCCCCGTGTATCGTAACGGAAGCCGCGCCTGTGTATTTTAATTTCGTTATCAGAGCGTCCCGGCCTTCAGCTGCTTTACGAACTCCTTCACAGGTTCGACGCTGTTCTTCCCGTGTTCCGACACCATACGGACGATGGCGCTGCCGACGATGACGCCGTCCGATATCTTCACGATCTGTCTCACATGTTCGGGCGTCGATATCCCGAAGCCCACGGCGCACGGTATCGGCGATACCGCTTTGACCTTGCGTATCATATCGGCGATGTTTGTGTTAATTTCCTCGCGTATCCCGGTGACCCCCAGCGACGATACGCAGTACAGGAATCCTTCGGCCTCCTTCGCGATCCTTCCGACGCGGTCGCCGGTGGTGGGCGTTATCATCGAAACGAGCGTTATCTCATATTTGTCGCATTCGTTCTTCAATTCATCGCGTTCCTCGAACGGAAGGTCGGGAACGATGACGCCGTCGATGCCGCATTCCCTGCAGTTCATCATAAAACGCTCTTTGCCGTATCTGAATATCGGATTGACGTAGGTCATGAACAGCAGCGGAACGGCTATGCGTCTCCGTATCTTTCTGACCATCTCGAACAATTTATCGACGTTGCATCCGCCCGCGAGCGCCCTCTCGTCCGCCTGCTGTATCACGATGCCCTCCGCGATCGGGTCTGAGAACGGGATACCA
>JAIRTZ010000075.1 GCA_031254685.1 Methanomassiliicoccaceae archaeon | reverse complement strand
CTTCAGCCCCGGGAATTCGGCATCTCCGGGAGGGCGCTGATTGAACGGGCAGGCGCTCTGGCATTCGTCGCATCCGTAGACCCATCTGCCTATCCCTTCCGAAAGATGATTGTCGACGAGGTTCACGAGGTTCCCGCCGATCGACGTCATGAATGACACGCACTTCATCGGATGCATCGCGAACGCCCCCGTAAGGGATCCCGTCGGGCAGGCGGATGCGCACTTGCCGCAGCCGTCCGGGCATTCCTTGACGCTGTTCTTTTCGATCAGTTCCATTTCTTCGCCTATCGCAAGCACCACGATACTGTTCCACGAGCCCTCCTCGGTGTAAAAGAAATTGTTCCTCCTCATCTTTCCCAGACCGGCCTTCTCGGCCGCGTAACGTAACGACGTCACGCCGTGCTCGTTGTCGCATCCGACCTTTATCCCCATGCCTTCGATGAACTTCATCAGCGCCTCTTTGGCGATGAACGCGTCCGCGTTCTTGTCCTTACGGCCGTCGAACATGTACGCCTTCCCTACACGTCCCTCAAGACCTTTCGGAACTTTGTATCTCCCGTAGTCGTGCACGCATACGACAAGCGACATTGCCCACGGGAACTTCTGACGGACGTCGGCGAAGTGGGCGAACTGATAATACATCAGGGCGGACTGCGGGAACGCCGCCACCCTTTGGTCGATCCTCTCCTTGTACCCTTTCACCGCGTCAACGCTTATTATGCCGCATTTTCCGAAACCTAGCCGCAATGCCTCCTCTTTGATCATCTGTGCACGGTCCATGAGAACATCCTCCTCATCGTATGGTGCCGTGACGATAAATAAATTAGCGGTGCGCCGGCTGGGCGCGTCCGGAAGAAAGAACTCAAGGGGTTTGAAAAAGGGTTTGATCCTTTCTCCGCATCACGGCTTTCTTATCATAACGAGATAGAACGCCGCGGCCGCGATGACGATTATGACCGCGGCTATCGCTGCGTAGATCATCAGGGACCCGTTGTCGTCGCCATTACCGTCCTTACCGCCGTCCTTACCGCCATTACCGCCGCTGCCTCCGCCCCCGCCGTTGCCGTTGCCGTTGCCGCCGATCTCGCCGTCATTATCCGCGGTGATCTTCAGCGTCGTCGATGCGGTAGCGTCAGTGAACAATATGTCGATGGTATGGTCGCCGGCGGACAGCGCTGACATGTATGCCTCCTTGAACGTTATCACCGTGCTCCCTGACACGGCCGAGTAGTTGCTCGGATCCACTGTGATGCCGTTCATTTTCACGCCGGTGAACTTGGAAATGTCGGCAGAGACCGTTATCGTATATCCCGTTCCCGCGCCTTTCTTCCATTCGCCGGCCGCTGCGACGTCGATCGGCGGTACGGGTGCCGGCGCTATCGTTACGGAGAGCGCTTTCGTGTCCGCGCCGGCGTCATTCTCTGCCTTCACGGTGAAGCTGAACGTTCCCGACGCTGTCGGAGTTCCGGATATCGTATCGCCGGCGATCGTGAGTCCTCCGGGCAGGCTGCCGATTATCGACCACGCGATCGCGGGGTCGCCGGCCGCCGTGAGCGTTTCCGAGTATGCGGCGCCGACGGTTCCGTTCTGTAACGACGCCGTTGTGATCGCCGGCGGCTCCGGGACCGATGCCGCTGATATTGCGCCGTAAGATATCGTTATGCTTGCGGTCTTCGATGCTCTGTCGGTGACGGTTATCGTCGCCGTTCCGCCGGGACCCGCGGCCGTCGGTGTCCCGGATATCACTCCCACCGTGTCGATCTCCAGCCCCGCCGGAAGTCCGGTAGCGCTGAACGAATACGACGGTGTTCCGCCCGATACCGCAACGTACAAGTTGATGTTCTGTATCGCGATGCCGACGGTGGATGCCGGTATGTTGTACGCCGGATTGTTTGTGAACGTCGGCGGGTTGGGCGACGCCACGTTTATCTGGAACGGCCTCATGTAATTATCGATATTGGCCGGCAGCCGGCGATCGGCGGCCATCCCGTCCCCCAGCCTGCCGTTGTTCTTGCCCCACGTCCACATGTTATCATTGTCGATGCCGTTGTCATTGATCGCCGCCGTGAAATCTGTTCCGATAGACACCGCATTCCAGGTTTCGCCCGACCCTACCCGGACCGGTGCGATGCGGTTCGTGTCCGTGCCGTCCCCGAGCTGACCGTTCCGGTTCTCGCCCCATGTCCATAAGCTGCCGTCATTCTTGATGGCCGCAGAACTCATCATTCCGGCGGAGACCGAACTCCAGTCGTTCGCATCCCCGATCCTGACGGGAACTTTGCTCATCATGAACACGTCGCTCCCGAGCTGACCGCTGCTGTTCCAGCCCCATGCCCATAAACTGCCGTCCGCTTTGATCCCCAGCGAATGCATGAAACCGCCGGAAACATCTTTCCATTCGTCCGTCCCTATCTTTTTCGGTGTCCGGACCTCCCGTGTATCATTGTCGCCCAGCTCGCCCGAGCTGTTACATCCCCATGCCCACAGGGTGCCGTCCTCTTTTATCGCAAGTGTGTGGTCCCGGCCTGCTGTTACCATCACCCAATCATCGTCCGTCCCTACCTTGGTCGGAACGATCGTCTCATCGGTCGATAATGTGCCGTTGCCCAGCTGGCCGTCCTGATTGAAGCCCCATGACCATAGGGTGCCGTCGGTCTTGATGGCGACCGTATGCCCATAACCGGCGGAGACCATGGCCCAATCCGTGTCCGTCCCTATTTTCACCGGAGTGTATCTGTCTGACCTTGTCGTGCCGTCACCGATCTGACCGTAGAGATTGTGACCCCATGCCCATAGGGTCCCGTCTGTCTTGATCGCCACGGTATGTCCGTCGCCGGCTGCTACCGTCATCCAATCCGATGCCGTCCCCACTTGGAAAGGGTACGAAAGGTACATGAACGACATACCGAGCCCGAGCTGACCGTAGGTGCCTTCGCCCCATCCCCACAGAGTGCCGTCATACTTGATCGCCATCGTGTGGGCGTTGCCTGCGGAGACCGTGGCCCAGCCGCCCAGGCTCCTGCCGTTCTCTATCGTTGCCAATACGGTCATCGATCCCGGTGCCGTCGCATTGAATGTGCTGCCGGATATCGTTGCGCCGGTTGCATTCGCGTTCAGAACGCTCCAGGTTATTTGCTGATATGTCGCGTTGTCCGGCGAGACCGTTCCCGTCAGAGCGAGCGGCGTTCCGGGATATGCCAGATTCGGCACGTCGGATATGTTCGTAACGGGGACGAACGGATCGCTGCCCAATGTCCGGACGTTCCTGTCAACACCGTCCCCTTCCGGGCCCGGGACGGCGGCCATCGCCGCCATCGATATGAATAACGCTGCTATGATCACAGAAATGCATTTGTTTGTCGCCTTCATATGTCTCCCCCCATATGCTTGCCGTAACTGTATGCGAGTATGATTTAGATAGTTATCGTTGCGTCCCCGTCCTCGATTAATTTCCTGTATAGCATCTCCGCAGCCTCGGATGGCGATATTCCCGGATGCCGCAATATCTTCTCCGCTTCGTCCTTGACAAAGGTGTCGGCGCGCGCGTTCATCACCGAGCCTCTGCACTTTGCCGTGCGCCCGCCGAATATCGTCCCGTCACATAGTGACGCTATGTACTCGTTACAGAACGATATTCGGGAGGTCAGAGACCGGCAACGTACGAACTTACGTAGATCACTATCCATAACGTCAGAAGGATCAGGAACACCTTTGTCGCAAGCGACAGATAGAACATCCTCATGCCGCCCTTTTCGCCTTTGTCCTCGCTCCTGCGCGCCAGATATCTCGTGGCCCATATCATTACCAGCCCGGTGGTCGTGAATATCGTCGGGAACGCCAGCAGCATATATTTGCTGACCTCTCCTCTCGTTTCCAGTCCGTCCTGCCGATCGATGACTATCTCCTGCGGTATCGTGTCCGGAAGGAACGGCAGCGCTGCGATTATTATGACGAACGGGATGAACGTCAACACAAGAAGAAGAATGTAATGATTCCGTGTTAGGGCCGCCGCAGGCATACTTGAGGTACGGCACAAATCGTTGTTAAGCTTTGCGTCATATGCGGCGCGGCCGCGGAGGGACAGACTGAAATTAGAAAAATGGAACGGGGGCGTATACCCCCTGTGTTTATTCCGGCGCGGCGTCCGCCGCATCTGTTACGGTATGGATCACTCTTTTTCCATGGCGAAGTTCACTTCGGTCGCCTTCTTCCTCATCTTTATCGAAAGGGGCAGCTCCTTCGCGGCCGCCTCGCCTTTCCCTGCCATTGTGACGGTCGATACGGCGTAACCGCTCAGTACCGCTTCCGTGATGGTGACGGTCCAGCCTCTTTCCATTAGGATCAGGTATCTTCCGTTCATGTCGGTCGTAGATGGAACGTATGTGGTCACCGCCTCTCCTTTCTTGTTGGTTACCGTATAGACCACCGAAACGTTAGCGAGACCGCCGCCGTTGTGCGTTATCGTACCGACGATCCTCATCCTCGCCAAATAGGTGATCAGAAGGATCGAAAGGAGCAGGATGAACAGCAATATGAGGAAGAGGATAATGTAATTCCTTACGCTGTTCTCGTTCAGCGGCGCGGCCTTGAACACTGCGGACAGGAAACAATCGTCCTCCATTGCCTCGAAGAGGTACGGGTTGACCGTGCTCCCCGAGATGTCGCCGGCCCATGCCGAGAACTCGTGACCGTCACCGGCGACCGCCCTTACGTGAACGTCCGTTCCCTTAATGAGCGTCAGCGGGCCCGTGAACTTGTGCCATACGGTCCCGTCCAACGACCATTCCAGATGCCCTCCCGTCAGCGTTTCGTCGGGCGTGATCGTGAACATGTTGCTTTCGGACGTGAATGCCACGATTATCACATCGCCGTCCTCAACGGGATATGTCCACTGGGCGATGGTCTGCGGCAGGCTGTTGTTACGGATCATGTTCCTGAACACCGAGCCGGAGTTCGCCGCTGCCGTGAACTCCAGTTCTGACGTTCCTGCATTCACATACAGCAGCCATGTGCCCTCTCCGAACGCATCGGCGTGTCCTTCGACCGTGACCGAACCGTCACCGTCAACGATGAGAGTGATGTTAAATCCGGATGTTCCGCCGTTGTATTCTTCGAATATCACGTATATGACGTCGCCGTCAGCGACCGTATAGGTCTGAGGACTGCTGTTCTTCGCGGTCTCAGAATTTTTCCTGAAACTTTCGAACACATGGTCGTTGCCGGGCGATGCGATGAACGTCAGCGATGTTACATCGGCCGGTATGGCAACGAGCGACGTTACCTGGACGTTCGCTATCTCGGTCGTTCCGTTCATAACGCTCACGGAACCGTTGCCGGTTACGTTCACGACTATGTTGAAGAACGTTCCGTCGGTCTTGAGCGCGAATTTCGCGTATATGACGTCATCGTCCGCGACCGTGTAGGTCTGAGGACTGGTGTTCCTCGCAGCCTCAGAATTTTTCCTGAAACTTTCGAAGACAGAGTCGCTGTTCGGCCTTGCGATGAATGTCAATGACGTTGTCCCAACGGGCACTGCGATCGTCGACGTTACCGAGACGTTCGCCAATTCCGTCGTTCCGTTCATGACACTGACGGAACCGTTCCCGGTTACGTTCACAACTATGTTGAAGAACGTTCCGTCGGTCTTGAGCGCGAATTTCACATAGATTATGTCATCGTCGGCCACAGTATACGTCTGCGGGCTGCTGTTCCTCGCGGTCTCAGAATTTTTCTTGAAACTTTCGCAGACGGAATCACTGTTCGGTGATGCAACGAATGTCAACGTGGTTGTTCCAACAGGCACCGCGATCGTTGACGTCACCGAAACGTTCGCCAATTCTGTCGCACCGTTCATGACGCTGACGGAACCGTTGCCGGTTACGTTCACAACGATGTTGAAGAACGTTCCGTCGGTCTTGAGCGCGAATTTCGCGTATATGATATCGTCGTCCGCTACCGTGTACGTCTGCGGGCTGCTGTTCTTCGCGGCCTCAGAATTCTTGCGGAAGCTTTCGAATACAGAGTCGCTGTTCGGTG